>JAXDKX010000139.1:0-7994 GCA_034666905.1 Chloroflexota bacterium
GGCTGGAGTCCGTCACGTGATGCGCGGGCCATCGAGTCTCTACGTCCGGGCCGGCGGGACGCCGTTCTTCGAGGCGCTGGTCGGGCGCTTTTACGACGGCGTGGCGGCCGATCCGCTCCTGCGGGCGATCTACCCCGAACAGGAGCTCGCACCCGCCCAGCACCGGCTGACCCTGTTCCTCATCCAGTACTGGGGTGGCCCGACCACCTACGACGAAGAGCGCGGCCACCCGCGCCTCCGGATGCGGCACGCGCCGTTCGCGATCGGATCGGAGGCCAGGGACCGATGGCTTTCGCACATGCGGACGGCAATCGGGGCAATGGCCCCGGCGGCCGACATCGCGGCCGATCTCGAGCAGTACTTCGGCGCGGCCGCCGAGGCGATGCGCAACCGCCCCTGAACCGTCGGCCCGGGCTGGGCCGGTACACTGTCCCTGGCGGCGGCACGGCGAGGGAGGGCGGGATCGACGATGGCGGAGGCGACCGACGAGGAATCGGCACGGCTGCCTGACGGGGCGGCGGAACCCCGGAAGCGCGGCAAGACGGTCCACGGCGAGGCGGCGAATGCGGGGCACCGTGTGCTCGCTCCCGACGACGCGGAGGTCGAAGCCTATCTCGAGACGGCGCTCAAGGCGCCGGCCCCCGATCGATCGCCCGACGATCGACCCTCCGGAACAGGAGCGACCGCCCGCCCGACGGTGGTTGTCCTCGACTTCGGCAGCCAGTTCGCCCAGCTGATCGCGCGCCGCGTGCGGGAACTGGACGTCTATTCCGAGCTCCTGCCGCACGATACCCCGTACGAGGAGCTCGAGCGTCGCGGAGCGCAGGCGATCATCCTGTCGGGCGGTCCCAACTCCGTCTACGACGACGATGCGCCGCGGCCCGACCCGGCGATCTGGAGCGGCCGGATCCCCGTTCTCGGCATCTGCTACGGCGCCCACCTGATGGCCAGGGAGCTGGGTGGCGACGTGCTTCCCGCGGACCGGCGGGAGTACGGGCCGGCCAACGTGACCATCACCCAGGAGGGCGGCCTGTTCGCCGGAATCGAGCGCGATCAACCGGTCTGGATGAGCCACGGCGATTCCATCACCCGGCTCCCCGAAGGGTTCAAGGCGACGGCCCAGACCGACTCAACGCCATTCGCCGGACTGGCCGACCCGGCGCGAAACCTCTACGGAATCCAGTTCCATCCCGAAGTCGTCCACACGCCGCGCGGACGTGACGTGCTGCGCAACTTCGTGGTCGGCATTGCCGGGGTTGCACCGACCTGGACGGCCACCAACTTCATCGACACGACGGTCGCGGGCATTCGGGACCGGGTCGACGCCCACGCCCGGACGACCGGATCGGACGGGCTCGTCATCTGCGCCCTGTCCGGCGGCGTCGATTCCGCGGTCGCGGCGGCGCTCGTCCATCGTGCCGTCGGCGATCGCCTCACCTGCATCTATGTCGATCACGGGCTCATGCGCAAGAAGGAGTCGGAGCTGCTCCGGGTCACCTTCGAACGCGACCTGGGAATGCGGCTGGTCATGGTCGATGCCCGGCAGCGGTTCCTGGCCCGGCTCGCGGGCGTCGAGGACCCCGAGTCCAAGCGCAAGATCATCGGCGACGAGTTCATCCGCGTCTTTGAGGAGGAAGCCTCCAGGCTCGGGCGGATCGACTTTCTGACCCAGGGCACGCTCTACCCCGATGTCATCGAGTCGGCCACCTCGGAGACGAAGGCGGCCCAGAAGATCAAGACCCACCACAACGTGGGCGGGCTGCCGGCGGACCTGCGGTTCCAGCTGATCGAGCCGCTGCGCTACCTGTTCAAGGACGAGGTGCGCCGGGTTGGCCTCGAGCTGGGTCTGCCCGAAGCGATGGTCATGCGCCAGCCCTTCCCGGGCCCAGGCCTCGCAATCAGGATCATCGGCGAGGTTACCGCCGAGCGGCTCGACACGTTGCGCGAGGCGGACTGGATCGTCATCGACGAGATCAAGGCAGCCAACCTCTACCGATCGCTGTGGCAGTCGTTCGCGATCCTGACGCCGGTCCGATCGGTCGGGGTCATGGGCGACGGGCGGACATACGCCAACGTCGTTGCCATCCGCGCCGTGACGTCCGAGGACGGGATGACCGCGGACTGGGCGAAGCTCCCGTACGACGTCCTCGGCAAGATCTCTTCGCGGATCGTCAACGAGGTCCCGGGGGTCAACCGGGTGGTCTACGACATCAGCTCGAAGCCCCCCGCGACGATCGAGTGGGAGTGACCGGAGTCCTGCGTCACCGTGAACCGATGGGCTATCGTGCGCGACGTTTCACGCGGTAGCATGGAGTCGTGGTCCAGCCATCGAGTTCGGAACGTCCCGTGACCAATATCTGTCCATGGTGTTCGGCCGAGCTGACGCCGGACGCCACGGTCTGCCCGTCGTGCAAGGCAAATCTCGTGGCGGATGGCGAACCCAACGTTCCCGGCGTGACCGCGATCGACGCGGAGTCGCTCATCCGCTCGAAATCCGCGCCGCCACAGCGCAGCCGGCTGCTGGCGTGGATCAGCGGCGAGTACGCCACGGACAGTCCATCCCAGGCAGAGTCCCAGGCCGTTGCCCCGCCCGACGTGGAGGTCCGCCGCGAGATCCTTCGGCTGGAGCTGGAGGCACAGGTCGCCAACCTGCAGGCCGAGCAGGACTCGATCCGGGCTGAAGCCGCCGCCGAGGGTCGGACGATCCCGGACTTCGACGCTCCCGGAGTCGCCGAGGGCGCGGTCGAAGCCGAAACGGCCTCGGAAGGGGCCCAGGCCGACGCAGGGCCGAGCGCCGTGGCCGATCCCGCCGCCGAGGACCATCCCCCCGCCTGAGCCGCCCGCCGGCCACGTCCTGCGGCCACGGCTATCCTGCGCGGGTGCCCGACCGCCTGCCGCCACCCGGCCCCTCGTACCTGCGCGAGCAGGCCGTCCGAATCGGCGATCGAACCTTCCAGGCCGGGATGGCCCGCCCGTCCGAAGCGCCCGATGGCTGGTGGCTGGCGATCCTGTGGGTCGCGGATCGCGATGGGGTCGTCACCTTTCGCGACGTGGCCCCCGATGGCGGACCGCCACCGGATCCACCGCTTGGCCGGATGGGTCCCGCGATCAGCGGCGCGCTCTCCGGCATGATCCTCGAAGACGCCGGCCGGCTCCAGATGCGTCTCGGCCTGATCAAGCCACCCGACGATCCGGACCGTCCCTGGCGAACGCCGCTGGCCGTCAGGGCTGCCTTCAGGTTCGAACCCGCGCGCGCCGCCACGATGCGCCCGAACGAGCTGGCCGAGGCCGTGCTCGTCGCCTTCCGCCGCGCCGTCGAGGGCCTCCACAAACCGTGAGCGGGACGGACGGGTAGACTCGCCGGACATGCGCGACCTTTTCGACGATTTCCTGAAGGACCTGCGCAAGCGCGAGGCGGCCGCGCGCGGGGAGGCCACCGACCCCGACGAGGTCACCGCGGCGGACGACGCAGCCGACGACGACTCGGCCGCCGACGACGACACCGAGGCCGAGGAGCCTGCGGCCCCGATCCGCCCCGTCTTCGAGCGGGGAGGTCGCGGAGGCCGTGGCGGCCCGCCGCGGCGGCGCGGACCCGGTGGCCCGAACGACGGGGGCGACCTCGGCGGTCGTGCGGCGCGTGCCGGTCGCCGCTTCGGCCTGGGCGCGATCATCGTCGCGGTCCTCGCAGTGGTCGTCCTGTTCGGGGTCGGCCTGGATCTCTGGACGGATGCCCTCTGGTACAAGAGCGTCGGCTTCGATTCGGTCTTCTGGACGCGCCTGACGGCAACCTTCGGCTTGTTCGCCGGGGCCGCCATCCTCGCGGCGGTCGTGCTATTCGGGAACCTCTGGCTGGCGCGCCGGCTCTCGCCGCCCCCCGGTCCGGGCGGCAGCGGATCGCTCCGCAACTTCTTCGATCGGCTCAACGAGGCGGCCACCCAGGCGGGTGACCCCCGGCGCGGCCGTGCCGGCTCCCCGTTCGGTGAAGGGCGCGACGCGTTCGGGAGACCGCCAACGGTTGCCTTCGACGCCGGCGACCTCCCCGACCTCACCCCGCTGGCCGGGGTAGCGCTCGCCGCGATCGCCATCTTCGCCGCGATCGTCATCGGGGCGACGGTCGGCGGAGCGTGGCAAACGGTCCTCCTGTGGGAGCATCGGGTGCCGTTCTCGCCCGACACCGCGACGGCCGTCACGGATCCGATCTTCGGCCGTGACATCGGCTTCTTCATGTTCGAGCTCCCGTTCCTGCGCCTCGTCCAGGGACTCTTCAACGGGCTGGTGGTCGCGGCACTGCTGCTCGCGCTCGCCCAGTACCTGGTGTCGGCGTCGCGCGGCGGCCTGGTGTTCTCGACGCCAGTCCGCGTCCACCTGGCGGTGCTGGCCGGTCTTTTCCTCCTGTCGGTCGCCTTTGGCTACCAGCTCGACAAGTTCGAGCTGGTCTACAGCACGCGGGGCGTCGCCACGGGCGTCAGCTTCACCGACCAGAACGCGCAGTTCTTCGCGTATGACCTGCTGACGGTGATCTCGGGGATCGCCGCGGCGCTCCTTGTCGGTGGCGCGTTCACGCGGATGCTCTGGCCGCTCGGATTCACCATCGCCATCTGGTTCCTGGCCTCGCTGGTCATCGGGCGGCTCTATCCCGAGGCCATCCAGCGGTTCACGGTCGAGCCGAACAAGTACGCCCAGGAGCAGCGCTACATCGCCAACAACATCGCCATGACGAGGCTGGCCTACGACCTGAATGGCTGGCAGGACAAACCGTTCAAGGGCGACCAGGTCCTGACCGCGGCGAACATCGCCGACCAGGCCGACACGTTCGCGAGCGCTCGACTCTGGGATCCGCGCCCGCTCCGAACGACGCTCGACCAGCTGCAGACGGTTCGCCAGTACTACGACTTCACCGGCGTCGACACGGACCGCTACTCGATCAATGGAACCGAGCGCCAGGTGATGCTCTCGGCTCGAGAGCTTGCGCTCGACCAGAACCCGAGCGCGGTTGGCTGGGTCAACCAGCGGATCATCTACACGCACGGCGTAGGCGCGGCGATGGTGCCGGTCAACCAGGTTGGGAGCGAAGGCCAGCCCGACCTGATCATCAGCAACCTGCCGCCGGTCTCCACTGGTGGCGCACCGGCCATCACCCAGCCGCGGATCTATTTCGGCGAGCGGCCCAGCTCCTACGTCGTCGTCGGCGCACGCCAGGCGGAGTTCGACTACCCGACTGGCGAGAGCGACACGGGCGGCTCCGTCGGGACGCAGACCACCTGGACTGGAACCACCGGCATCCGCCTCGACAACACGCTGATGCGACTCCTCTTCGCCCTGCGGTTCCGCGACCTCGACCTCCTGATCAGCGACCAGGTCACCCGCGACAGCCAGCTGCTGTTCCATCGATCGCTCAATGACCGCATTAGCCGGATCGCACCGTTCCTCCGCTT
This sequence comes from Chloroflexota bacterium, assembly GCA_034666905.1. GTDB lineage: Bacteria > Chloroflexota > Limnocylindria > Limnocylindrales > CSP1-4 > SPCO01. Next base: position 5,436 of record JAXDKX010000139.1, read on the forward strand.
CGACAAGGACCCCTACCTGGTCATCGACAACGCGGGCCGGATGGTCTACATCCAGGATGCGTTCACAACCTCTGATCGGTTCCCCAATGCCCAGGGCTTCGACCCGACCACCCTAGGCGACACCGGCCTCGGGAGCGACCCGTTCAACTACATCCGCAACAGCGTCAAGATCACGGTGGACGCCTACGACGGGACGATGCATTTCTACATGAGCGACCCGGCCGATCCGATCGTTCGGGCATACGCCGCCGTGTTCCCGGGATTGTTCGAGCCGCTGGATGCGATGCCCGCCGACTTGCGCGCCCACCTGCGCGTGCCGGAGGAGCTCTTCAACGTCCAGACCCGGGTGTTCGGGCGATACCACGTGACGGACACGCAGCAGTTCTTCCGTACCGACGACCTGTGGACCGTTCCCGGTCAGACGAGCGAGCAGACACTGCCGTCCGAGGCGTACTACGTGGTGATGCGCCTGCCGGGCGAGTCAGGCGTCGAGTTCCTGCTCCTGCAGCCGATGGTGCCCACCAACCGGCCGAACATGATCGCCTGGATCGCGGCACGCATGGACGGGTCGAACTACGGCGCAACCCAGGTCTACCGATTCCCGGCTGATACGACCATCTTCGGACCGGCCCAGATCGAGGCGCGGATCGACCAGGACCCGACGATCAGTGCCCAGATCTCGCTCTGGAACCAGTCGGGCAGCACCGTCGTTCGGGGCAGCCTGATCGTTGTGCCACTCGACAATTCGCTGATCTACCTGCAGCCGGTCTATCTCCAATCGACGGGATCCGCGTTCCCGGAGTTCAAGCGGATCGTGGTGGCCTCGCCGCGCCAGGTGGTCTGGGGCGCTTCCCTCGGTGAGTCGCTCCGCCTGCTCCTGGCGGCCGAGAGTGGCGGCGCGCCGGGTCCGGCACCGTCGCCACCGTCGAGCCCCGGGCCGTCGGCTTCGCCCGGCCCTGGCGGGGGCCCATCGCCGACGCCGGCTGCCGGCCTGCCGACGGACGTCGCCGGGCTGATCGACTATGCGAACGCCCATTTCGAGCTCGCCCAGACGGCCTTGCGTGACGGAGACTTCGCTCGGTATGGTCAGGAGATCGCCCTCGTCCAGGCCGCGCTGCAGCGCCTCCAGGTACTGGCGCCCGGTCTCGCGACACCTGGCGGTGCAGGGGCTTCGGCCAGCCCCGCGCCGTGACCCGCGGAGCGGCGCTGACCGGCGCGCTGCTCGTCACTCTGGGCTCGCCGCAGACCTGGCCCCTCGCCCTGGCCGCATTCCTCCTCCGCGGCGGTGTCGTGCTCGTTGCGCTCCCGATCGTCGTGCTTCCAACGCCGGTCGGCCTCGGCAATCTCCTGGCGCCCACCCTTACCGCGGCCGTCTTCGGAGGCGTCACCACCGGGCTGATCGTCCTGGTGGCAGCCATCCTGATGGTCGGGATCGGCTGGGTCGTGGCGGGGGGCCTGCTGGCGGCGACCCTCGAGGCTGAGGCAGCGCGGGTCGTGGCCGCGGAGGCCGACGACGCAGAGCCGGTTCCGCGCCGCCGGGCCGAGGCCGGCCGCATCCTGATGGCGCGCCTGATTGCGCACCTGCCGCTCGGGGTGGCCCTCGCCTGGGGCTCCGCCCGGCTGGTTGCGGTCACGTATCGCGAGTTGACGAACCCGTTCGACGTGGCCACGCCGATCGTCTGGCGGGTCCTTCGAGCCTCTCCGGAGGTCGTGGTCGCGGTCTTCCTGACCTGGATGGTCGGGCAGGCCGTCGGGGCCATCGCCGCCAGGCGGATCGCGATCGTTGGCGCGGGCCCATTCGGGGCGCTGCGGGAGGCTGCGATCACCGTGCTTCGGCGCCCGATGGCGGTCTTCGCGGACTTCTGCCTGCCGACCGCGGTGCTCGGCCTGGCGCTGGCTCCGTCGGCCCTGGCGGCAGCGTCGGCCGCCAACGCGGTCCGCCTCGCCATGAGCCGGCCGTCCGATCCGGTCGGGCTCGTCCTTGCCGTCGTCCTGTTCGTCTCCCTGTGGACCGTCGGGCTGGCCATGGCGGGCGTCATCTGCGCCTGGCGGGCGGCCGTCTGGACGGTCGGCTTCGGGGAGCCTGCGCGATAGCCCCTGCTACACTGCGGCCGTCGCAAGCGGCGACAGCGGCCGCCGTCGGCCGATCGATGCGGAGCGCACGGAGGCCCCAGCCAGGCGCATGGATCAGATCCTCGCCCAGATCGGCGACACGATCGGCGGCATCTTCTCCAGCCCGATCCTCCAGCTCGGCGTTCGAGCGGTCGGGATCTACCTGGTCATCATCTGGCTCGCGTCCGCCTACTGGGCGTTCCGGGACATGCAACAGCGTTCCGACAACGCGATCCTGCCGTACCTCGCCGCGGCCGGGATCATCCTGTTCACCCCGCTCTTCTTCTTCCTTGCCATCTGGGTCTACAAGATCGTCCGACCGCACGAGAAGATCGGCGAGGTCTGGGAGCGCAACCTGGCCGAGGAGGCGCTGCTGGCGGAGGTGGAGGCCATCCATCACTGCCCCGGCTGCGAGCGGCGGATCGACGACGAGTGGATCATCTGCCC
>JAXDKX010000140.1:0-5207 GCA_034666905.1 Chloroflexota bacterium
CGACGATGCCGAACACGGTCGCCAGGCCCAGTCCGGTGCCGCGGCCGCGGTCCTTGGTCGTGAAGTACGGCTCGAAGATCCGGCCGCGCGTGGCCGGATCGATGCCGATCCCGGTGTCCTTCACCGCGATGCTGACGTGTCGACCACCGTGCGCCTCAGGGTGCTCAGCCAGGTAGCCATCGTCGAGATCGGCGTTGTCGGTGGCCAGCACGATCGTGCCACCGTCCGGCATCGCATCACGAGCGTTCACGACCAGGTTGAGGATCACCTGGTCGAGCTGGCCGGCATCCGCGCGGACCCAGCCGAGATCGTCGGCGAGCTCGGTTCGCAGCCGCACGTCCTCGCCGATCAGCCGGTGCAGCATCGGCTCGATCGATGAGACGACCCGGTTGAGGTCGACCGGTTCCGGACGCAGCAGGGTCTGGCGTCCGTAGGCCAGGAGCTGGCGAGTGAGCGTCGCAGCCCGCGCAGCGGCGGCATTGATCGCTGCGACATCGGCCTGTCGCTCGTCGTCCTCGGCCATCGCCTGGGTCAGGAGCTCGCCATGGCCGGTGATGGCCGTGAGCAGGTTGTTGAAGTCGTGGGCGATCCCACCGGCAAGCCGGCCCACGCTCTCCATCTTCTGGGCGTGGCGAAGCTGCTCCTCCAGCTCGTGGCGAGCCGTGATATCCAGGGCCACGCCCACCAATCGAATCGGCGATCCCGCCGCATTGCGGACCATTCGGCCTTGCGCGGCAATGAGGGCCGCTGGCGCACCCGGCGGGCCCATCCGACACTCGACAACGTATTCGCCGTCCGATGCGGCGGCTCGCTCGAAGGCGAGCCGGACCTGTTCGCGGTCCTCCGGGTCTACCAACTCGACGAAGGCGTCATAGGTTCCGCCGAACGACCCGGGCGGGATGCCGACGATCCGCTCCAGGCTTTCCGACCAGTGCATCTGGCCGGTCGCGACCTCCCAGTCCCAGGTGCCCATCCGGCCCGCGTCCAGCGCGAATGAGAGCCGCTCCCGGCTTTCGCGCAGGGCGTCCTGGGCAGCGCGGCGTTCAGTGACGTCGCGAAAGATCACGGTCGTCCCCGGCTTGGGTCCGATGCCCAGGTCGGCGACCGTCGCCTCTGCCCAGAACGTGCTGCCGTCCGCCCGGGTTGCCTCCAGCTCCACTGGACCTCGCCCCGCGCCGCCGTCGTGACCCGCGGCGCCCGCTCCATCGCGTGGCAGGTCGACGATAGACGTGACCGGCCGGCCGATCGCGGCGGCGGAGGGCCCGCCCACGATCCGTTCCGCGGCCTCGTTGAACAGGACAATCCGTCCCTCCGGGTCCGCCACGAGGATGGCGTCCGGAGCGGCGGCCAGGAGCTGTCGATACCGATCCTCGGAACGCCGGATCCGGCGCAACGACGACATCAGCGCCCCACCGGAGATCACCAGCAGGAGCGCCGTGGCCAGCGACGCGACGATGAACAGCACGTCGCGAATCCAGCGCGCGCCCTCGCTCAGCACGGCCGAGAACCGGTCTTCGAGGGCAGTCAGCTCACCGTTGAGCTGGCCGACCTGCCCGACCAACGGCTCGATCTGCGCCGTCGTCGCGCTACCCGATCCGATCAGGGCGTGGAGCTTGTCGCCGAGCGCCACGAGCTCGTCAATTCGCGTGTCACCCTCCGTCCAGATCGCGATTGCCTGGTCGATGTAGCTGACATGGCGAAAGGTTCTGAAGGTCGTGATCAGGACCGAGATATCCGCCTCGTTGTTGTGGCCCTGGGCAAAGCCGCTGGCAGCCACGCCCAGGTCCGGATTCGCCTTCTCCAACTCGATCCGGGCGGTCTTGTCACCCCGCGGGATCGCGATCGAGGTGAGGTAGGCCTGGTATTCCGCATCGTTGCGCGTGTCCGCGTAGCGAAGGAGGTGGAAGACGGCGTCCTTCTGGCCCTTGCTGTAGAGCCCTTCACCTCCGACATAGGCCCGCACGCCGGACTGGACCTGGAGGCTGGCATAGATGATGGCGAGCAGGGCCATGGCGGTGACCAGCAGCAGCACGGGGCCTACCCACAGGCGCTCCCGGCGAAGATCGCTGCTGCGCCGGCCCTTGATCAACAAGGCGCGAGACCTCCGAAGACGGCGCACGTCGATGCCTACCATACGCCGGTCTTGACGGCTCACGCGATCTCGACCCATACTCCGCGGACCATCACGAAGAACGGGCTGTGAACGGGACGAGTACCTGTCGAAGGTCGACCCAGAGATCCGGCGGTTGGTGCGAGCCGGAACGACGACGGCAGGGAATGGACCCGGGAGCCTCCGGACCGAACGCGACAACGGCGTGAGCCGAGTCGCCAGTAGACTCCGGCGCAGAGCGCCAGCGATACAGGGCAGCGCCGATCGGCCAGGGGGAACCCGAGCCCGTCGGTCACGAAAGTGCGGCATCGCCGAATGAGGGTGGCACCGCGGAAGGCACGACCTTTCGTCCCGGAGACGAACGGTCGTTTTGATTCTCCGAGGCCAACGATGACCACCGCCGATCCGATCAGCCTGGCGCAGACCCGACGCCTTGCCGCAAACGCCGACACGATCCTCCTCCGTGCGACGCGTCCAGCCGACCTCGAGACGCCCATCGGGGCGTTCCTTCGGCTTGACGATGGGGGACCCGCCTACCTGCTCGAATCCGTCGAGGGCGGCGAGCGCCTGGGACGCTACTCGTTCCTGGGCGTCGGGCCGCGGCGCCTGCTGGAGGTCCGCGACGGGCTCGCACGGATCCAGACTCGACCGGTGACGGTGCCCACCTACGCGCCGGACTTGCCGATCGAGACCCTGCCAGCATCCGATCCGCTCGCGGCGATCCGGGACTTCGTTCCCAAGCGTCGCGTCGAGCCGACCGAGGGAATGCCGCGCTTTACCGGCGGCGCTGTCGGGGCCCTGGCCTACGATGCGATCTCGTCGTTCGAGCCCACCGTGCCGCTTCCCGATCGCGATCCCGTCGGGGTCCCGATCGCCGCGTTCATCGAGACCGACCTCGTGCTCGTGTTCGACCACCTGACCCACACCCTGTCGGCGATCGCCTCGCTCCATACCGAGACCCCCGACCTCGAGGGTCGCTACCGGATCGCGGAAGCCGCCATCTTCGAGGCCCTCGAGCGCACCTCACGCCCGAGCATCGCGGAGCTGAACGGGGTCCATTCGCGCTCCCGGGGAGATGCCGGCCCGTCCGGGGCGCCTGCGGGTCCGAGCGAGACCAGCCTGGGACGCGACGCGTACATCCACGCCGTCGAGGTGGCCAAGGACGCGATCGCCGCGGGCGAGGCAATCCAGGTCGTGCTCGCGCGGCGGCAATCGTTCGAGCTTCCCCCCGACCCGGCGACGGGAGCCCCGCTCGATGGCATCGGCCTGTTTCGCGCGCTTCGCCGCGTCAATCCGAGCCCCTACCTCTTCTTCGTCCGGACGCCGACCTACGAGGTGGTCGGCGCCTCACCCGAGCTGCTCCTCCAGGTCGAAGGCGATCGCCTGACAACCCACCCGATCGCCGGGACACGACCCCGTGGTGCCGACGCGAGAGAGGACGCCCTGCTGTCCGAGGAGCTCCAGCGCGACCCGAAGGAACGGGCCGAGCACGTCATGCTCGTCGACCTGGGCCGAAACGACCTTGGGCGAGTCGCTCGTCCGGGGACCGTCACCGTCAGCAAGTACATGGAGGTCGAGCGGTACAGCCACGTGCTCCACCTCGTCAGCCACGTCGAAGGGCGGTTGCAGCCGGGCCTCGATGCGCTCGACGCCCTGCGGTCGGTCTTCCCGGCGGGGACCCTGTCGGGCGCCCCGAAGATCCGGGCGATGCAGCTGATCGCCGCGGCGGAAGGCGAGCGCCGCGGTCTGTACGGGGGCGCCGTCGGCTACCTCGGGTATGACGGCAATCTGGACACCGCCATCACCATTCGGAGCGCCGTCCTCAAGGACGGCCAGGCACACGTGCATACGGGCGCCGGGATCGTCGCCGGTTCCGTCCCCGAGCGCGAATTCGAGGAGACCGAGCACAAGGCCGCGGCGCTGCGCCGGGCGATCGACCTCGCCGCCGGGATCCCGGACGTGCCGCGATCCGATGGAGATGCCACGCTGGCGGCGGTCGCCGCGGTCGCCGACCACGCCCCCGGAGCACGCCCATGATCCTGGTCATCGACAATTACGACAGCTTTACCTTCAACCTCGTCCAGGCGCTGCAGGCCGCCGGAGCCGAGGTCCGCGTGCTGCGAAACGACGCGATCGACGCGGCCGGGATCCGGCAGCTCGCCGAGGACCCGGAATCCGGGCTTCGAGGCATCGTGATCTCGCCCGGTCCGGGCGACCCGGACCGCGCCGGGGTCTCGATCGACTCGGTGCGAATCGCGGCGGAGCGGCGCATCCCGATGCTCGGCGTCTGCCTCGGGATGCAGGCGATGGCGGCCGCATTCGGCGCCTCGATCGTTCGCGCGCCGACCCTCGTGCATGGCGAGGCGTCGGAGGTGACCCACGACGGCGACGGCCTGCTGGCGGGCATGCCGCCGGCCTTCATGGCTGCGCGCTACCACTCGCTCGCCGTCGACCCGGCAACCCTGCCTCCCGAGCTGCGCGTGACCGCGATGAGCGAGGTCGACCGGGTCGTGATGGGGATCCGCCACGTCGCCCTGCCCCTCGAGGGCGTCCAGTTCCACCCCGAATCGGTCCTTACCCCGCAGGGGCCGCACCTGCTGGCGAACTTCCTGCGCCAGGCCGGCGAGGGCGAGGCATCCCGGCTCGACGACGCGACCGGCACGTTCGCCACCTCGGGCATGGCCGAACCACCCGAGCCACCGCGTTCGCCACTGGCGCCCGCGGCGACGGCTCGATGAGCGAACAGGTGCGGGCCGCGCTCGTCACGATCGTCGAGGGCGGCACGCTCACGATGGATGAGGCACGCGCCGCGATGGGCGCGGTGATGGACGGCGAGGCGACGCCGGCCCAGCTCGCCGCCCTGCTCATGGGCCTGCGGATGCGGCGCGAGACCGTCGAGGAGCTCGCGGGCTTCGCCACGGCCATGCGCGAGCGCGTCCTGCGCGTAGAAGCGCCGGCCGGCGCGATCGACGTCGTCGGGACTGGCGGCGATGACAGCGGCACCTTCAACATCTCGACGACCGCAGCCCTCGTCGTCGCGTCGGCGGGCGTGCCAGTCGCCAAGCACGGCAACAGCGCGATCACCTCTCGAGCCGGT
>JAXDKX010000141.1:0-3281 GCA_034666905.1 Chloroflexota bacterium
AGGGACGGCTCGCGCAGAAGCCCGTCGCGATCGATCCCCCGGATCAGCTCGACGACCGCGAGGGCGTCCTGCACCGGCCTGGCGCCGAAGCCCAGGCATTGCCAGGTCTTGTCCAGCTCGACGGCGAACGTCCGGTACATGTCAAGGTGGCGCGTCTCGACCGGAAGGTCCGTTGGCTCGAGGGGGCCGCCCCCTTCCTGGTGGATGATGTCGAGCGTCCCGATGATCCGGACGTAATCGACGAAGTCGGCAAAGTTGCCGGCCCGGCGGCCGCGGTCGAGATCGCTGACAAAGGCCGGGCCGCCAACGGCCCCAAAGACCAGGTTCGAGCCACCGAAGGCGATGCTGCGCTCTGGGTTGCGCGCATGAAGCTCGAACTGCGACGGCGCGCTTGCGACGAGGGATTCCACCTGGGCCGGTTCCAGCCGAACGTTCCTGGTCAATCGATCGACGGTCGCCCCGGCGCCGCGGAACGCGTCCATGGCGCGGTCGCCCAGCACCTCCATCCCGATCTCGGACAGGATGCGGAGCGACGACCGGTGAATCGCCTCGACGTGGTCGGCGGTGAGGATCTCGACCGGGCGGAACGGGTTGACCAGGTTCCGCCAGGGCAGCTGCGCCAGGCCCGGTGCCGCTCGCCGGGGCCGGCGGCGCGATCCCGTGGAACCGGACTCCGAGGGTGTGCGGTTGGGTGGCTCCTCCACGGGCGGATGCTACGGCCGAGGTCGCTGCCAGGGAGCGCGCGTCCTGCGTGATGCCGCCTGCCCACTGCGACTGCGGCGCCGCGTTTCTCACGAAGGTCTCAGACCCAGGCGCTGCAATGCGCTCTGACATCCATCCAGGACAGAGAGGCGATCCCGATGAAGGTAAAGGTTGCGGCGGTGGTGCTGCTGCTGGCGATTGGTCTCGGCACGGTTGGCTTCGTGGTCCTGGCACCGGGCGGCAATGCGCAGAGCCAGACCTCGTTCCTGACCGCCTCCGTTACGCGCGGGACCGTCGCCCAGCAGGTCGTGGCGACCGGGAGCGTCCGTTCGTCGGCCACCTACAACCTCGCCTTCGGCTCGGATCCGGTGCTCTCCACGAGCACGACCAGCACCAGCAGCTCGAGCAGCGCGAGCAATGCAAGCACCGCCAGTTCCGCCGGCTCGGGCGGGTCATCGGGGACCTGGCTGGTCACCGGCATCACGGTCGCTGTGGGCGATCGGGTGACCAAGGGTCAGCGGCTGGCCACGGCGGACACCGCCAATGCGAAGGCCGCGCTCGATCTTGCCAAGGCCAACCTGGCCGTCGCCAACGCCCGACTCGCCGTGGACAAGGCCGGCCTCACTCCCGCCGAGCGTGCCGCGGCCTACGACTCCATCCTCCAGGCCCAGCAGCAGCTCAAGGTGGCCAAACAGAGTCGCACGCAGACCGTTGCCCAGGACGATCTCAAGCTCAGCCAGGCGAAGACGGCCCTGGCCAAGGCGCAGCAGGAACTGCTGAGCGACCAGACCGCTGGGCCGGCCAGCGCGACGATCACCGCCGACCAAGCCGCCATCACGCAGGCCCAGCAACAGCTCGATACGCTCAACCTCCAGATTTCCGGGTCGAGCTCCGAGGCGGGTGTCACCAGCCAGCAGAACGCCCTGAAGGTGACGCAGGCCCAGGAGGCTCTGACGAGCGCGCAGCAGAAGCTCGCCACGGATCTGGCGGCCACGCCCCAGGTGCAGAGCGCGATCAGCTCCGATCAGGCGGCGGTGAACCAGGCTCAGCAACAGCTCGACACGCTCAATCTCCAGGTCCAGGCGACGGGCACCCAGACGAGCGTTACGGACCAGCAGAACCAGCTCAAGCTGAGCCAGGCGCAGGCGGCGCTCGCGACTGCCCAGCAGAAGCTGGCGACCGACCAGGCGGCCGGGCCGGCCGATTCGATCATCAAGGCCGACCAGTCGGCCATCGACCAGGCACAGCAGCAGCTCGACACGCTCGAGCTCGGCAACTCCGCCTCGGCGACCTCGGCGGCGAACCAGCTGGCCTCCGCCGAGCTGTCGCTGTCGAGCTCCCAGCACAACTATTCCGCCAAGGTCGTCCCCGCCACTGCCTCCACGATCGCCACGGACAAGGCGTCGGTCGCTACCGCAAAGAGCGCTGTCACCGACGCCGAGAACACGTTGAAGGGTTCGACCCTTTCGAGCCCGGTTGACGGCGTGGTGACCGTCGTGAATGTCGTCTCGGGAACCACCGCACCGACCAGCGCCGACGTCACGATCGCCTCCGGGCAGATGGAGGTCAGCGCCACGGTCACCGAGAGCGACTATCCCTCCCTCAAGCTCGGGCAGGCGGTGACGGTCTCGATCACCGCACTCGGCCAGACGGCCACCGGAACGGTGAAGCAGATCGACCCGATCGGCACCTCGTCCGGAAGCGGCGGCGTGGTCAGCTATCCGATCGTCGTGACGATCGATCCGGTTCCGGCCGGAACGGCATCGGGGATGAGTGCCGACATCACGGTGACCACGGCCCAGGCCGCCGACGTGCTGTCCGTTCCCGCCGCCGCACTGACCGGCTCCGCCGGCAATTACGCCGTGCGCGTGCTGGGCAGCGACGGGGTGGCGACAACCCAGGCCGTCCAGGTGGGGCTCGTGACGAGCTCCCAGGCGGAGATCACCAGCGGCCTGACGGAAGGCGAAACGGTGATCACCGGGGTCAACACGCCGCGGACCGGCACCACCACGACCGGCGGCAATGCCGGCTTGGGCGGCGGGCTCGGCATTCCTGGCAGCGGGGGCGGCAACTTCCAGCGGAACGGCACCGGGAACTGAGATGCCCGACGCGATCATCTCCCTCGACCACGTCAGTCGGGTCTATTCGATGGGCCGCATGGAGGTGCCGGCCCTGGCCGACGTCAGCCTCGCCGTCTATCCGGGCGAGTTCGTGGCCATCGTCGGGCCGTCCGGCTCCGGCAAGACGACGATGATGAACATCCTCGGCTGCCTCGATCGGCCGACGGCGGGCCAATACCTCCTGGCCGGCACGCCAGTCTCCGAGCTTGACGACGACGGCCTGGCCAAGCTGCGCAGCCTGACCATCGGTTTCGTCTTCCAGTCGTACAACCTGCTGCCACGGACCAGTGCCCTGGACAACGTCGCCACGCCTCTGCTCTACCAGGGCGTGTCGCGCAGTCAACGCACGGCACGCGCGAAGGCCGCGCTCGAGCGACTCGGTCTCGGCGAGCGGCTCGATCACGAACCAACCGAGCTGTCCGGCGGCCAGCAGCAGCGGGTAGCCGTCGCTCGGGCGCT
>JAXDKX010000142.1:0-6370 GCA_034666905.1 Chloroflexota bacterium
ATCGATGTCGGCTGATGGCGAGGGCCGGGTCGAGGTTCTCGCACTGTCGGGCCTTCCCGAGATCCGGGACGGCGACGACCTGGCGGGGCTGATCGGCGACGCCCTCGAGGCCACGCCCGGCGCGCTGCCGCTGCGGCAGGACGACGTCCTCGTCGTTACCCAGAAGGTGGTCTCCAAGGCGGAGGGTGCGGTGGTCGACCTGACGACGGTCGAGCCGCGCCCGGAGGCCGTTGAATTCGCGGCCCGCTGGGACCGCGACCCTCGCCAGATCGAGGTCGTCCTTCGGGAAGCGCGCCGCATCGTCCGGATGGCGAACGGGGTGCTCATCACCGAGACGCCACACGGGTTCGTCTGCGCCAACGGCGGGGTCGACGCCTCCAACGTCGGGCCCGACAGCGGATCCCTCGTCACGCTGCTGCCGGTCGATCCGGATCGATCGGCCGGTCAGATCCGGGAAACGCTTCGGACGCGGTTCGGCGTGGATCTCCCGGTCGTGATCTCGGACAGCTTCGGGCGCCCGTGGCGTTGGGGCATCGTCGACGTGGCGATCGGGATCTCCGGCCTCGCGCCGCTCGACGACCTCCGCGGAACGCCCGACGCCGACGGCCGCATCATGCGCTCGACCGTGCGCGCCGTGGCCGACGAGCTTGCGTCCGCCGCCGAGCTCGGCCTCGGCAAGACCGCCGGACGCCCGGTCGCCCTGGTCCGCGGCGCCGTCTTCCGTCGTGCCGAGGCCACCATCGGTGAAGCCCTCATGCCGCCCGAGGCGGACCTGTTCCGGTAGGGCTGACGCTCGTGTGGCAGCGCCGATCGGCCAGGGCGCCAGCCCGCGTTGCCGGCATGGTGTTGGTGCCAACGCCGATCCGGCGGGACGTGCCGAGTGGTCGTCGCGCGCCAGGCTGCTCCGGACCGAACATGGCGCAATATCCATCCAGGGACTCTTGTGGCCGGTAGAGACCCCCTGCGGGCGTGACGACTGGGTCAATTCGCCCCGCTTGAGCGTGGAGCGGCAGCGAATCAACGTCGATGTTGCGTGGGTTGGAGCCCGGATCCGGCGGGATCGGCCTGACCAGTCCCTTCATGGATATTCCGCCGCCTTCGATCCGGAAGTGACTGCCCGACCAGGCGCCGACCGCGCCCGATGCGCCCTACGGCCCGACCGCGCCCTCCCGCCCGGCACGGAACGGGATACTGGTACGCTCCGCAACAAGATGAAGTTCGGCCTGCAGGTCCCCTCGTTCACGTGGCCAGGTGGACCCGCGGCCATCGGACCAACCCTCGCCCGGATCGTTCGTCAGGCCGATGACATCGGCTTCGATTCCATCTGGGTCCAGGACCATTTCTTCCAGATCCGTGGTCTCGGGCGCCCCGAGGAACCGATGCTCGAAGGCTGGACGACGCTGGGCTACATGGCCGCCCACTCGACGCGTGCCCGGCTTGGCCTGATGGTCGGCGGCGTTCACTACCGCTACCCTGGCCTGTGGATCAAGGCTGCGACGACCCTCGACATCCTGTCCGGCGGCCGCGCATGGCTCGGAATCGGGGCTGCCTGGAACGAGGAGGAATCGAACGCCCTCGGGTTCCCCTTTCCGCCGCTCGTCGAGCGGTTCGAAATGCTCGAGGAGACGCTCCGGATCGGGTACGCCATGTGGTCGGGCGATCGTGGGACCGAGGGCACCTTCGAGGGCCGCCACTACCACGCGAATCGACTCCTCAACTCGCCCCAGTCGATCAGCCGGCCCCGCGTCCCGATCATGATCGGGGGTGGCGGTGAGAAGAGGACCCTCCGGCTCGTGGCCCAATATGCGGATGCCTGCAACGTCTTCGGATCACCCGAGGGGATCGCTCGGAAGTATTCGATCCTTGACGAGCATTGCGAAGCGGTCGGGCGCGATCCCCGCGAGATCGAGCGCTCCACGCTCCAGACGGTGCGGGTCAGGGCCGACGGCGCCCGCGGCTCCGAGACGCCGGCCCAGGTCGTGGAGCACTTCGGCGAGCTCGGCGACGCAGGCGCGCAGCACATCATCATGTCGGTTCGCGACGTCCAAGAACCGGCCAGCCTGGAGGTCATCGGCCGGGACGTCCTGCCCCAGGTCCGGAGCCTCTGAGATACCCCCAGGGAGTATCCATTCCGTGCTACGATACAGGTCATGACAGACAAGAAACCAGGCGCCGCGGGGACGTCCAACCCGTTCGGCGGCTTCAGCATCGCGCTACTCGACGAAGCCGCTGCCCCGGCGACCGCGACCGGCGGCCCGTCCACCGTCCGGAGCGACGGGGATCGGGTCGACGCGAAGGTCGTGATCGTGGGATCCGGGCCGGCCGGGCTGACGGCGGCGATCTACGCGGCGCGCGCGAACCTGGAGCCCGTGGTCCTGGCCGGATCGGCACCTGGCGGCCAGCTGATGCTGACCAGCGACGTCGAGAATTACCCCGGCTTCGTGGAGCCGATCCAGGGACCCGACCTGATGGCCGCCATGCGCGCGCAGGCTGAACGGGTCGGGACCCGCTTCGTTGACGTCGATATCGACCGCGTGGACTTCGCGACGCGGCCGTTCAGGCTCTGGGCCCGCGGGACGGAGTATCGGGCCGATGCCGTGATCATCGCGACCGGCGCCTCCGCGCTCTGGCTTGGGCTGGACAGCGAGACCCGGCTGCGCGGCCGCGGCGTTTCGGCGTGCGCCACCTGCGATGGCTTCTTCTTCCGCGACATGGAGATCGCGGTCGTCGGTGGTGGCGACACCGCCTTCGAGGAGGCGTCGTACCTGACCCGTTTCGCGACGAAGGTCCACCTGCTCCATCGGCGCGATACCTTCAAGGCCTCCAAGATCATGATCGATCGGGCTCGCGCCCATCCCAAGATCGAGATCCATCCGAATACGGCCGTGGTCGAGGTCATGGGCGAGGCCAAGGTCGACGCCCTGCGCCTGACCGATACGGCGACCGGCATCGAATCGAAGCTGCCGATCGACGGCGTGTTCATCGCCATCGGCTACAAGCCGAATACCGATGCCTTCCGCGACTGGCTCGAGCTGGATGAGGCCGGCTACCTGGTCGTCCACGACGAGACCGGCTCCAGGATCGACGGCGTGTTCATCGCCGGTGACGTCCACGACCATCGCTATCGCCAGGCCGTGACCGCCGCCGGGGACGGATGCAAGGCGGCCATCGATGCCGAGCGCTGGCTCGAGGCGCAGGGCATCATCGAGGCCGCGGTCGCTACCGCCTGGTAGGAGTGGCTGAACCCGGGCGATTCGCCCTGCTGCCCAGGCTCGGGATCAGCCCGACCGTCGGAAGCCTCGTCCACGACGCGCTGGATCGCGCCATCGGCGCGGCGGAGGCCCGGTCACCTGGCGCCGTCGCGGCGCTTGACGCCGGTTGTGGCCGCGTTTCGGCCCTTCGGACGTTCCGCCCGCGCATCGCCCGCCTGGTCGGTGCCGACATCCACGCCCCTGCCATGCCGCTCCCGCACCTCGACGAATTCGCCGTCGTCGACGTGTGCGGCGGGGGCACCGACTTCGCGGATGGCTCGTTTGACGTGGTGCTGTCGAGCTTCACGCTCGAGCATTTCGCGGACCCGGCGACGGCCCTCGGCAACCTGCGCCGGTGGATGCGCCCGGGCGGCACGCTCGTCGCAACCACGGTCAATCGTCGCCACCCGTTCGTTGCGGCCTACCTCGGCCTGCCCGACGCTCCGCGCCGGGCCATCCAGCCATGGGTCAAGGCCACGGCAGCCGACTCGCATCCGCTTGTCGGCGCGTGCAACGATCCGGCGACGATTCGCGAGGCCCTGGCGGCAGCCGGCTTCACCGACATCCGGCTGACCACGGTGGGGCACCTGGCCCGGGCGTGGGGCCGGCATTGGCCGACCTTCGCCGTGGGCCTGCTCGGTGACCTCCTGACGCGCGCGGCACCGTCGCGACGTTCGACGATCGTCGTCCTCGCGAGCACATCGGCCGGGATCGCCTGATGGCCTTCCCGCGCGGTCGGACGCGTGCGGCCACCGGCGGCGCCGCGGGCGGGGGCGGCGGCCGGAGCATGGGCGGTGGCCCGTTCGGCCGAACGGTCCCGGACTTCACCCCGATCCCGCCCGAACGTCGTGGGCGCACGGTCCGACGGATCGTTCGCTTCTTCCGGCCCTATCGCGTTCAGGTCGCGATCGTGCTCGTGGCCATCCTGGGCACCAGCTTCATCGGCCTGATCAACCCGATCCTGCTGAAGCTGCTCATCGACATCGCCATCCCGAATCGCGACTTCGGCCTGCTCAACCTGTTCGTCGGGCTGATGATCGTGCTGCCGATCGTGTCGGGCCTCATCGGCGTCGGCCAGACCTACCTGAACAACGTCATCGGCCAGAGCGTCATCCAGGACCTTCGTGCCGAGCTCTACGCGCATCTCCAGCGCATGCCGCTGCGCTTCTTTACCGAGACCCGTACCGGTGAGATCCAGAGCCGCCTGGCCAACGACGTCGGCGGCGTGCAGTCCGTCGTGACCGACACGGCCAGCTCGGTGACGAGCAACATCGCCATCGCGGTCAGCACGGTCATCGCCATGCTCATCATCGACTGGCGGCTGACCGCGCTGTCCCTCGGGCTGACCCCCTTCTTCATGTACCTGACCTTCCGGGTTGGCAAGATCAGGCGCGAGGTGAGCGGCGAGACCCAGCGCTCGCTGGCGGAGATCACCGCCCTGACCGAGGAGACCCTGTCGGTCTCGGGCATGCTCCTGTCGAAGACGTTCGGCCAGCAGGACAACTCGGTGGCGCGATTCCGCGGTCTCAATCGGACCCTCGCTGGCTTGCAGATCCGCCAGGCGATGGTCGGGCGCTGGTTCTTCATGATCATTGGCACGATCTTCAGCATTACGCCCGCGTTCGTGTACTGGCTCGCCGGCTACCTCGCGATCAATCACGACCCGTCCGCGCCGACCATCGGCGACATCGTCGCCTTCACTACCTTGCAGAGCCGGCTCTACTTCCCCCTCGGGCAGTTGCTCAGCGTCCAGGTCGAGATCCAGGGCGCCCTCGCCCTGTTCGATCGGATCTTCGAGTACCTGGAGATGGACCCCGAGATCGTCGACGCGCCCGACGCCGTAGCGATGGACCCGGCGTCGATGCGCGGTCGCGTGCGCTTCCGCGACGTCTCGTTCCGCTACCCGACCGAGGCCGTCCCGTCGAACCGCGCGCACGAGGCGATGGCAGCCGGCGTGGACGGGCTGCCGGCGGCCATCCCTGCGCTCGAGCTCCTGCCATCGTTCGCCCTGGACGGAATCTCGTTCGACGCGGAGCCCGGTGAGCTTGTCGCGCTCGTCGGGCCATCGGGCTCGGGCAAGACGACCACGACGTACCTGATCCCGCGGCTCTACGACGTCGATCGGGGCTCGGTCGAGATCGACGACGTGGACGTGCGCGGGATCAAGCTGAAGTCGCTCGGGGAGATCATCGGGGTCGTCACCCAGGAGACGTACCTCTTCCATGCCTCGGTCCGGACGAACCTGCTGTACGCCCGGCCCGAGGCCACGGACGCCGAGCTCGAAGCGGCCACCCGGGCCGCGGCGATCTACGATCGGATCGCCGAGCTTCCCGACGGGCTGGACACGATCGTCGGCGAGCGTGGCTACAAGCTGTCGGGCGGCGAGAAACAACGGATCGCGATCGCGCGCGTGCTGCTCAAGGATCCGCGAATCCTGATCCTCGACGAGGCGACCTCGGCCCTCGACACGGTCTCGGAGCGCCTCATCCAGGCGGCCTTCGAACGGCTGATGGAGGGCCGCACGACGATCGCAATCGCCCACCGGCTGTCGACGATCCTGCGCGCCGACCGGATCCTGGTCTACGACCGCGGCCGGATCGTCGAGCGGGGCACGCACGCCGAGCTGATCGCGCTCGACGGGCTCTACGCCCGGCTCTACCACGAGCAGTTCCTGGCCGATCGGCCCGTCGTGGCGCCCGTGCCGGCCGCTCCGGAGGCCGCGGCCGAACCGGTATGACGACGATCCGGACCGCCCTGCTCGAGCACCTCGAAGGGCTGAACTTTCGAACCTCGACCGGGACGGATCGCAGGATCGAGTTCGGCGACGTCGAAACTGGCGCACTCAGTCCGGTGGAGACGATCCTGGCCGCGCTGGGAGCGTGCACGGCGATGGACGTGATCTCGATCGTTACCAAGAAGCGCCAGAAGCTGGACGGCTACCAGGTCCACCTGCGCGGCGACCAGCGTGACGAATACCCGCAGGTCTACACGGAGATCGACGTCGTCCACGAGCTGACCGGGCGCGACCTGTCCGAGGCCGCCATTCGGCGCTCGATCGAGCTGTCGGCAACCAAGTACTGCCCGGTCAACGCGATGCTCTCGGCCGGAGCCACCGAGGT
>JAXDKX010000143.1:0-4086 GCA_034666905.1 Chloroflexota bacterium
AAGGAGTTTCCCCTGATCTCTCGTCCGGCGCGCGGCGCCATCCGCATTCTTCGTTAGGCTCCCGGTGGTGAGAATCGTTCCACGTACGGCGCCCGCCATTCAGGGGCCTCGAAGGGCTCGGCATACCAGGTCGTCGTCTTGGCGACTCTTCCCTGGCGGAGTTCGATGATGGCGATCATCTGCCAAGTTTCGCCGTTCTGGTACCGGGCGGTACCTATGTACGTGTAGACGTCGCCCGACCCCTCGATGCGCAGGGCTGTGAATGACGGCGACATCACCCATTTGTCTTCCGCCCCGACGAGCCGTGCGCTGCCTGGATCGATGGTTCCGACTCCACCCGGGTAGTTGCGGAGGATGGCGAGCTGGTTCGCCTTCCCCCGAACTCGTTCCCCCGATTGGGGCATCTCGTCGGTGAAGTCGTCGGTCACGAGCGCCTCTATCTCGTCGAAGTCCTTCTTCTGCAGGGCGCGTGCGAAGCGCTCGACGACGGATCGACCACTTGGCTCAGTCATCCTCTCCTCCGTGGGCCGCCGTCGCCTTCACCCAGCGAGCTGTGGGCAGTCTATCGTTGGCGACCGCGTGGGTCGAGGCGAGAGAGCTGACCAGATCGAGGGAGGCGTCATGAAACAGTATGTCGTCGCAGCCGGCCAAGGGCTCGACTACGACTGGTCCCAGGACCACATCTCGGTGAAGACGCCGATGGAGTTGACTGACGGGCGGGTCTCGGTCGTCGAGGACGTCTTGAAGCCCGGCTTCCATCTCCCGGCTCACCGTCATCGATCCATGGTGGAGATCTTCTACATCCTCGAAGGCGAGGTCACGTTCGCGTTCGAAGATGAGACCGTGATCGCGACGCCCGGGACCACCGTGACCGTGCCACCGAACGTCCGGCACGAGGTGACCTGCCCCGGTGGCGCCCGCCTCGTCACGATCTTCACGCCTGGGGGCTTTGACCTCTACCTGGCCGAGCTCGCCACTCTCACGCCGGTGCAGCTCGATGACGCCGAATTCATCCGAGAGCTCGGCGAGCGCTACGACATCTGGCAGGAGTCGTCCTGAGACCGTGGGCTCGAGCGGTGTAGCCTAGTCACGGAGCTCGGCCAGCCGCAGCGAATGCGGGTCCTGAGCACGAAACCAACGGGGAGTAGCGTAGCCTGGTAACGCACGTGCTTTGGGAGCACGAGATCGTGGGTTCGAATCCCGCCTCCCCGACCATTTCCGGCTGTCGACTCGCGCGTGGGCGTCAGGCTCGGACGAGCTCGACCGTCTCGTCGAGGCTCATGGCTCGACCTGCGGCGAACGCCGCGTCGAATGTCGCCTCGCCCAGGCCGGCGCGCGCTGCCGGTACCGGATCCTCGAGCCCGAGCATCTGCAGCGGGGTCGCGATGTCCCCCAGGGGAGCGCGCAGCGTGTCGCCGGCGCCGCTCAGCCGAGCAGCCCGTTCCAGGTCGCCTTGCGCAACGGCGACAGCCGCTGCAATGACCGTGATCCGGAAGATCGAGTGGACATCCGAGGCGGCCTGAAGGATTCCCACGGCCTCTGACAGGTGTGCACGCGACTCGTCAAGGCGTCCCGCTCGCAGGGTGATCCCGCTAAGCAGCGAGAGTGCGGCGGCGATCCGGTAGGGCTCTCCGACCTGCCGGAACGCCGCGAGGTTGTCCTCCTGCAGGGTGCGGGCTGACTCGTACTCGCCCTGGTGATACATCAGGAACACGAGCGCTTCGCGGACCCGCGTCAGGCCATTGGCATCCCCCAGGCGCTCGTAGATCGAGATGGCCTCGGCGTAGTTCGCTCGGGCGGTCTCCCGCTCACCGCCGAGCACCGCGACGAATCCGGCGTTATAGAGCGCCTCTGCGAGCGCCGATGGATCGTCCAGGTGACGCTCGATATCCAGGGCCTCCGCGTACGTCCGCGCGGCCGCCGGCATGTCTCCCCGCCAGTAATCGACGCCGCCGAGGGCGCTCAGGGCCTTCGCTCGGGCCGCCGTCGGGGCCTTGGCGATCGAAAGACCAAGCAGCGCCTCGAGCGTCTCGCGGCCTTCCGCTAGGCGGCCGCGTTGCTGCCAGAAACGCCAGATCGCCCCGGCGGCTTCGAGGGCGACGTCGATTCGCCCGTCGGAGGCGGCCGATTGCAGCGCGGAGCGCACGTTGTCCTGCTCGGCATCGAGCCCGTCGAGCCATTCCTTCTGGTGGGCGGCGATGAGCTCGGGCTCTGCCTGGAGCGCAAGGCCGGCGAAGTGGTCCTGATGGCGCCGCCGGATGGGGCCAGCGTCGTCACTCGCGGCCAGTTTCTCGAGGCCGTATTCGCGGATGGTTTCCAGCATCGCAAAGCGCGGTTCGCCGTGCTGCGCGTCCATCACGCGAAGGAGGCTCTTGTCGACGAACGACGACAGCGCGTCGCCGATGTCGACACCGAGGTCGCCGTCCGCGTCGCAGATCGCCGTCGCGCTCTCGATCGTGCACCCACCGACGAAGATCGAGAGGCGCCGGAAGAGCGTGCGCTCGGTCCCATCGAGAAGATCGTGGCTCCAGTCGATCGCGCCCCGGAGCGTCCGCTGCCGGTCTGTCAGATCGCGGCTGGTGCTGGTCAGCAGGAGGAGGCGTTTCTCGAGCCGGGCGAGGAGCGCGTCGGGCGTGAAGAGCTTGCTGCGCGCCGCGGCGAGCTCGATCGCGAGCGGCAGGCCGTCGAGCGCCACGCAGACGGCAGCCACGGCAGCGGCGTTCTCGTTCGTCACCTCGAAGTCCGGCCGCACGGCGCGTGCGCGCTGGACAAACAACGCCACGGCCTCGTTTTCCGCGAACGCGCCGAGCGACGGCATCGCGGTTGGATCCGGGAGAGCCAGCGGCGGGACTGGGTACTCCTGCTCGCCGCGCAACCGGAGGCCCTCCCGGCTGGTTGCGATCACGGTCAGGTTGGGAGCGGCCTGGAGGAGCCGCCCAACGAGGGGCGCGCCATCGAGGACCTGTTCGAAGTTGTCGAGCACGAGGAGGATTCGCAGGTCTCGGAGGTGGTCCTCGAGCGATTCGACCACCGGGCGTCCCGGGGCTTCGGCCAGCCCGATGGCCTGGGCGATCGTAGTGGGGAGCAGGCTAGGGTCCCTGATCGGCGCGAGCTCCACGAAGAAGACGCCATCAGGATGTCGCGTGCCCAGCTCCTCGGCAACCCGGAGGCTCAGGCGCGTCTTGCCCGTGCCGCCTGGACCCGTGAGTGTGACGAGCCGGGAGCGACCCGCCAGCTCGCCGATCTCTCCGACCTCCTTCGCGCGCCCGATGAAGCTCGTGACCTGGGCCGGGAGGTTCGACGGCGTATCGAGCGTTCGGGGTGCCGGAAAGTGGTCGTCGAGACCCTCGATGACGAGCTGGATCAGGCGCTCGGGCTTGTCGAGATCCTTGAGCCGAAACGCACCCAGATCACGGAGTTGGATGCCCTTCGGGAGCGACCCTTCAACGAGTCCCCGTGTCGCGGTCGAGATCAGGACCTGGCCGCCATGGGCTGCGGCGGAGATGCGCGCCGCCCGGTGCACCTCAATGCCGGCGTAGTTGTCGCCGCCGAGCGTGCCGTGTCCGGTATGCAAGCCCATTCGGACCCGGAGGGCACTGACCGCCTGAGGCCAGGGTTCGGTGGAGATCGACCGCTGGGCCGCTGCGGCGCCTGCCACGGCGTCGGTGGCTCTCCTGAAGACCACGAAGAAGGAGTCCCCTTCCGTCGCGACCTCCACGCCGCCGACGGCATCGAATGCCTCCCGCAGGAGCGCCTGGTGCCGCTCCAGAACGGATGTGAACGCATCGCCGAGGGCGTCAACGAGGCGGGTAGATCCCTCGATGTCCGAAAAGAGGAACGTCACGTCCCCCGTCGGCAGCGACGTTGGTGGGTCTTCGGGACGCGTCGGTGCCATTCGGGGAGCATACCGTCGGCTCGGGTCCGTGGCTCCTGTGCCGAAATGGGATCTTCGAGCGTGGATCGAGGATTTCGGCACACGAATGCAAGGCGGATTCGGGCCTGAATCCGGGTCGG
This sequence comes from Chloroflexota bacterium, assembly GCA_034666905.1. GTDB lineage: Bacteria > Chloroflexota > Limnocylindria > Limnocylindrales > CSP1-4 > SPCO01. Next base: position 4,015 of record JAXDKX010000143.1, read on the forward strand.
ATCGAGCGTCCTGTGGTAAAGTAGACATTCGTCGCACTGTGTGACGAAGCGTCGCGTGGTCGCCCCTCTCTT
>JAXDKX010000144.1:0-2607 GCA_034666905.1 Chloroflexota bacterium
GGCGCGGCGCGGGTCTTCCTGGTCGAGCTGAACCGCCAGCGACTCGACATGTCCGCCGCCGTCGTCAAGCCGGACGCCGCGATCTGCGGCAGCGAGGTCGATGCGGTGGCAGAGGTGCTGTCTTTGACCGGCGGACGCGGCGTGGACGTCGCGATCACGGCTGCCGCGTCCGGGAGGGCCCAGGAGGACGCCCTGCGGATGGTCGCGCGGCGGGGCCGGCTGTCGTTCTTTGGTGGCTTGCCCAAGGACAACCCGACGATTACGCTCGATTCGAACCTCGTGCACTACCGCGAGCTGACCATCGTCGGCGCCAATGGATCGAGCCCCGATCACAACAAGCAGGCACTCGGGTTGATCGCGAGCGGCAAGGTTCCGGTGAAGGACCTGATCACCCATCGACTCCCGCTCGACGGCGTGCTCGAGGCGATTGGCATCGTGCAGCGCGGCGAAGGCATCAAGGTGACGATCGAACCCTGAGCGAGGCCGGGCCGGACCCGGCCGGCGCCCGGCGAATGGAGGCAACGTCTATGGCGCAGCGAGAGGTCATCGTCGGATCGCGGATCGGTTTGCACGCCAGACCGGCGGCCCTGTTCGTCAAGGCCGCGGCCGCGCAGGCCGTGAAGATCACGATTCGCAAGGGCGATGGGCCACCGGTGGACGCCCGAAGCATCCTCCGGGTCCTGGCACTCGGAGCACGGAACGGCGACACGGTCACGCTCGAAGCCGACGGTGACGGGGCTGACGAGGCGCTCGACGCGGTCGCGACCGTGGTGGCCGAAGACCACGACGATCCCGCATGAAGACGCCGTGACCGTCGCCGACGGGCGGGCTTCGACCGCGGGCGCGAGCCCCGGCGCGGGCGACGAGCCGTCGCGGATCGCGGGGATCGGCGTCTGCCCCGGGCGAGCGGCTGGGCCCGTGGCGCTGATGGCGCCCCGTCCGCGATTGCCCGACGATCCGCCCCCGGTCATTGACGTCGATGGCGAGGTCCAGGCCGCGATCGCGGCGCTCTCGCTGACGGCCGACGATCTCGAGCGTCGCGCGGCGGCCACGGCAGTCCCGGGCGCCGCGGAGGTGCTCGAGGCGACCGCGATGATCGCCCGCGACCCGTCCCTCGAGGAGGCGATTCGCTCGGCGATCTCCAAGGGCGAGCCGGCGGCCTGGGCCGTCGATCGGGCGATGGACGCGTTCCGGGCAATGCTGCTCGATCTCGGCGGCTACATGGCCGAGCGTGTCGGCGACCTCGACGACGTGCGCGATCGGACGGTCGCGCGGCTGCTCGGGCTGCCGATGCCCGGGATCCCCGAGCGGGACGTCCCGTACATCCTCGTCGCCGACGATCTGGCGCCCGCGGACACCGTCACGCTGACCACGGAGCGGGTGCTTGCCCTCGTCACGATCAAGGGCGGACCGACGAGCCACACCGCGATCCTGGCGCGGAGTCTCGGGCTGCCGGCCATCGTCGCCTGTGCCGGGGCGGCCTCGTTGCGGGATGGCGAGCTCGTCGAGGTCGATGGCACCTCCGGGGAGGTCCGGGCAGGCGTCACGGCCGGTGAGGCCGCGGAGACGAACCGCGGCGAGCAGGAGCGACGCGCGGCGCGAGCGGCCAGCCGCGGGCCAGGGCGGACGGCCGACGGCCATGCGGTGTCGCTGCTCCTCAACATCGGCGACGCCTCGGGGGCCGCCAAGGTCGCGAAGGTCGACGCCGAGGGGGTCGGGCTCTTCCGAACCGAGTTCCTCTACCTCGATCGCCAGGACGCTCCATCGGTCAAGGAGCAGGTGGGCCTCTACACGGGCGTCTTCGAGGCGATGGCCGGCCGCAAGATCGTGGTTCGAACCCTCGATGCGGGCGCCGACAAGCCGCTCCCCTTCCTCAACCCCGAGGGCGAGCCCAATCCGGCGCTCGGGGTCCGTGGCCTGCGGACCGCGCGCCGATCGCCGGACGTGCTCACCGACCAGCTCGCCGCGCTGGCCCTCGCCCAGGCGGCAACCGGGGCGGTCGTCTGGGTGATGGCGCCGATGGTGGCCACGGCCGCCGAGACGAAATGGTTCACCGACCTCGCCCACGAGCACGGCCTACCGATCGCCGGGGCGATGATCGAGATCCCCGCCGCCGCCCTGCGCGCGGCGGACCTGCTCCAATACGCCGATTTCCTGAGCCTCGGAACCAACGACCTCGCTCAATACACGCTCGCGGCGGACCGGATGGCCGGCGAGCTGGCCGACCTGCTCGACCCGTGGCAGCCGGCGCTGCTCGACCTCATCCGCATGACGGCCGAGGCGGGGCTGGCGGTCGGCAAATCGGTCGGGGTCTGCGGCGAAGCGGCGGCGTCGCCCGCGCTTGCGCCCGTGCTTGTCGGGCTCGGCATCACGAGTCTGTCGATGTCGGCGTCTGCGGTCGCGGATGTGCGGGATGCGCTGGCCGCCGTGACGCTCGCCGATTGTCGCGAGATGGCGCACGAAGCCCTCGCCGGCCGGCGCCCGGCCTGACCAGCCGGGCTGATCGACGTCCATGACGTTCGAGCAGCTCGACTTCCTCTACACGCCCAGCTCGGACGTGGCCGCGGAGACCAGGTATTTCGTGGACGTCCTCGGCGGCCGCGTCAT
>JAXDKX010000145.1:0-4821 GCA_034666905.1 Chloroflexota bacterium
ACGAGCTGCGGGCCTTCGACGCACGGGTCCGGCGCGGCCTCGGAGGGGTGGCCGCGCCCGGCCCTGCGCCAGAGCTGCGCTATGTCGCCGAGCTCAAGATCGATGGCCTGGCGATCACCCTTCGCTACGAGCGCGGTCGATTCGTGCAGGGGGCCACGCGGGGCGACGGCACCACCGGCGAGGACGTGACGGCCAACCTTCGGACGATCGCCGCGGTGCCCAGCCGCCTGACGTCGCCGGTCACCCTCGACGCTCGTGGCGAGGTGTTCATGCCGAAGGCCGAGTTCGCCCGGATCAACGCCGAGCGCGAGGAGGCCGGGCTGGCGCTCTACGCCAATCCGCGCAATAGCGGCGCCGGATCGCTCCGGCAGATCGACCCGCAGGTGACGGCGAGCCGGCGACTCTCGGCCTGGTTCTACCAGCTGGTCGAGGACGACGCCGATGGCAGCGGCGCATCCGGGACGGCCATGGAGGCCGGAGCGAGCGCGGACGGCGTCGATTCTGTTACGGACAACGTCGATTCGGTTGCGGCCGGCGTCGCGAACCAGTCCGACGCGCTGGCGCGGCTGAGGGAGCTCGGGTTCCCGGTCAACCCGGACCACGCCGAGGATCTGGACATCGAGGGCGTCATCGATTTCACCGAGCGCTGGCACGACGAGCGTCACCACCTGCCCTACGAGACCGACGGCGTCGTGGTGAAGGTGGATCGGTTCGATCAGCAGGCGCGGCTGGGGATGGTGAGCCGCGCGCCCCGGTGGGCGATCGCGTTCAAGTTCCCGCCCGAACAGGTCGAATCGTTCGTCGAGGACATCGTCCCCTACGTGGGCCGGACCGGCACCCTGACCCCGGTCGCCCACCTGACCCCGACCAAGGTGGCCGGCTCGACCGTGGCGAGGGCCACCCTCCACAACATCGACGAGGTCCGTCGCAAGGACATCCGGATCGGTGACTGGGTGATCCTCCAAAAGGCCGGCGACGTCATCCCCGAGGTCGTCCGACCGCTGACCGAGCGGCGCACCGGCCCGGAGCGCGAATTCGAGATGCCGGCGACCTGTCCCGTGTGCGGGACCGCGGTGGCTCGTGACGAAGGCGCCGTTCGCGTCTACTGCCCCAATCCCGCGTGCCCGGCCCGGCTCGCCCAGGAGTTCGGCCACTTCGTGGGGCGAGGTGGAATGGATATCGAGGGCGCCGGCTGGGCCGTGCTGAGCCAGCTGCTCGAGCGCGGCCTCGTCCATTCACGCGCCGATTTCTTCCGTTTGACGGTCGAGCAGCTCGAATCCCTGGAGCGCTTCGCGCGCAAGAGCGCGGAGAATCTCCACAGCCGCATCGGCCGCGCCCGAGCCGGCCGGCCACTGGCCCGGGTGCTCAACGGCCTCGGCATGCCACAGGTGGGAGAGCAGACCGCAATCGATCTCGCCCAATGGCTCGCCGAGCGAGTTCGGCCCGCGGACTATCCGCCGCCCGACCCGAACGCGATCCCGGACCCGTGGTTCGCGGCAGTCGAGCAGGAGCTGCGCCGGCTCGCCGACGAGGAGCCCGACCGACTCACCGACGTCCCGGGGATCGGCCCGACGGTCGCCGCGGTGATGGCCCGCTGGCTCACGGACGAGGCCACGAGGAACGTGCTGCGCGAGCTCGTGGACGTCGGCGTGGTGCCCGAGCGACCGACGGTGCGCCCGGCCGGTCCCGCAGGTGCCGGTCCGCTCGCTGGCAAGACGCTCGTGGTGACCGGGACGCTCGAGGGGTTCAGCCGGCAGGAGGCCGAGGAGGCGATCCGTGGGGCCGGCGGCAAGCCGGGCGGCTCGGTGTCGAAGAAGACGGACTACCTGGTGGCGGGAGAGGCGGCGGGCTCGAAGCTGTCCAGGGCCCAGGAGCTCGGCGTCCCGGTCCTCGACGAGGCCGGGTTCCGGGCGTTGCTCAGCGGCGAGCCGCGTACCGCTCCATGAGCAATGTGACCGCGGCGCGCGCCGCGGCCCACTCGGGCTGATCGCCGAAGACCTCGCCTGACGTTCCCCAGCGGCGGATCTGGGTCATCGCGTTGACGATCGCGTCATGAGCGAGCGCGCGGCCGCGGCCCGCCTCGACCTGGCCCGTCACGAGGTAGCGGCGGACGACTTCGAAGGGTGCCGACCAGCGCCCGATCCGGATCCGGTCACCCTCGCGCATCGATTCGAGCCATTCGTCATCGCCGACAGGATGAAGCTCGTGCTCGGCCTGGTGCTGGACGAGATCGACGCGAAGCCCGTAGCGTTCCTCGCTCGGCAGCCGCCCATCATCGTCGACGGTTCGATAGCAGATTGGGCAGGAAGGCAGCTCGACGTCGTTGCGGGGAGGCTCCCCGTACGGCAGCCCGCAACGCCGGCAGAAACTGGCTCGGCTGCTTCCGGCGGGCGTTCCGCACTGGAGGCAGGCTGTTTCGATCGTCAATCTGGAACTCCCGCTGGTCCACTCGGTGCGAGTGGCTTCGCCAGCATGACCGTGCGTTCGGCCGACGGCCATGACCCCATCGGGTCGGGCGGGCGAGACGGTCGAGTTACCGCCGCGGGGGGACTTTCGTCAGCCGCTGCCCAGGATCACCCGATGGCGTGGTCGAATTGGCCCCAGATCGCGTCGGGATTCCAGTCGGGCATCGGTCCCCGGATCAGCCGCGGCGCCTGCCATGCATCAGTCCAGCCGGTCGTCGTCAGCAGCTCGATGCCGGCCGCGTTGTCGGCCAGCAAGCCGGCCCGGACGCGCTTCGCTGGACCGGCAGCGAGCCGCCTGGCCATGAGGATGGCCAGTGCGTCGTCGGGATCGGGCGCGATGGTCGCCCCACCGCCCCATGGCGCCCGGACCGCGAAGCCGCCCAGCGTGCCGTCCGCGCGATCCTGGCAGATCGTCGTTCCTGTCGCGGCGAAGGCCTCCAGGAGGTGGCCTCGATCCTCGCCGGTCGCCGCCAGGTCGAGCGCACCCATCGCCGGCATATCGGACGGTCGGAATGCACGAGCGCCGGCCACGGCCTGACCGCCGTCGAGCCCGGGCGCCTCGAGGATCCGGTACCAGGTCTGGACCTCGAAGCCGAGGCCCTCATAGAGCGGGCGGCCCGCGTCGGTTGCGACGAGCACCAGGGTCCGGCAGCCCGCGGCCTCGGCCGCCTCCATCGTGGCGATGGTCAGGGCCCGGCCCAGGCCGCGGCGGCGCCAGTCCCGGTCCACCCAGATCGTGCCGATCCAGCCGACGGTCCCGTTGGCCGTCGCCACCCCGGTCCCGACGATCGCCCCGTCCACCTCGGCCACGAACGGGCGGCATTGCGGGTGATCACTCACGAAGGCCATCTTGACCCGGCGATCGCCCCACCCCTCGCGCAGCATGGCATTCGAGGCGCGGTCGACGTCCGCCCGGGTCATCGTCCGGATCGTGGGCAGCGGCATCGCTCGATCGTATCCGTCTCGTGCGAATGCGGCGGGCACGTCGGCTATCATCGGGCGCATGGCCACGCTCACCCGCTCGGACGTCGAGCATGTCGCCCATCTCGCCCGGCTGGGCCTGACGGATGCGGAGCTGACGGTGCTGGAAGGCCAGCTCAACCACATCCTTGATCAGTACACGATCCTCACCCAGCTGGCGACCGATGACATCGCGCCGACGGCGCAGACGATCGAGCTCGAGAACATCCTGCGCGAGGATATCGTTCGACCGTCCCTCCCGGTGTCGGCCGTGCTCGCCAATGCGCCTGGTCGCGACGGCGACTTCATCGTGGTCCCGGCCATTCTCGACGAGCGCTAACCCGCCGATGACCGAGCTGACGCGACTCCATGCCCACGAGATGGCCGCGCTCCTCCGCAATGGCGAGGTCTCGGCGCGCGAGCTGGCGGAAGCGCACCTGGCCGCGGCCGAACGCGACAACCATGGCCTCAATGCCTGGCTGACAATCGACCGCGACCGCGCCCTCGCGGAGGCGGACGCTGCCGACTCGCGGCTGGCAGCTGCCGGTGGAGGCGGCGCCCACGCGCTCGACCTGTTGCGGCCGCTGCTGGGCGTCCCGGTTGCCCTGAAGGACCTCGTCTCGCTGAAAGGCGGCCAGTGCACCGCCGGGTCGCGCATCCTCGAGGGCTATCGCGCGCCATACGACGCGCACATCACGGAGCGGTTGCGCGAAGCGGGTGCAGTCATCCTGGGCAAGACGAACATGGACGAATTCGCCATGGGGTCGTCGACCGAGCATTCGGCCTTCGGCCCGACCTCGAATCCCTGGGCACTGGACCGGGTCCCGGGTGGGAGCAGCGGCGGATCGGCCGTCGCCGTCGCCGCCTACCACGCTCCGCTCTCGATCGGCACGGACACGGGTGGCTCGATCCGCCAGCCGGCGGCCCTGTGCGGGATCGTCGGGCTGAAGCCGACCTACGGCCGGGTCAGTCGCTACGGCATCGTCGCCTTCGCGAGCTCGCTCGACCAGATCGGGCCATTTGCCCGGGATGCCCGCGATGCCGCGGCCCTGCTGCATGCCGTGGCCGGCCGGGACGACCGCGATTCGACCTCATCGCCGGAGCCGGTGCCGGCGACGCTGACCGCGCTTCCGGCGGGCGACGACGAGGCCGGCGCCAGCCTCCAGGGCAAGCGCCTCGGGTTGCCCCGCGAGTACTTCGTGGCGGGGTTGGAGCCGGGCGTCGAGGCGCGGGTCCGCGAGGCGGTCGCGGCGCTCGAGGCGGCCGGCGCGATCGTCGAGGAGGTAAGCCTGCCGCACACCGACTACGGCCTGGCGACCTACTACATCGTCGCTCCGGCCGAGGCGTCGGCCAACCTGGCTCGCTACGACGGGATCCGCTTCGGGCTCCAGCGACG
>JAXDKX010000146.1:0-5822 GCA_034666905.1 Chloroflexota bacterium
GCGATGGCCTTGCCGGCCATGAGCTCGACGGTTCGGATCGGTGTCGCGAGGACTGGCTCCAGGCTGCGAGCCTGCTTCTCGCCGATGATCGAGAAGGTCGCGATCGACAACGGAATGTAGGCCGGCATCAGGAGGAAGAACGCCAGGAACTGCTGGACGATGAATGCGCCGGACAGCTCCTTCGAGCTGAACCCCGCCCAGTCCGGCCGTTGCGCGAGGATCTGGGTCGCGAACTCCGGTGGCAGGGCCCGGTCGCCCGCGATGCCCGAGATCGCGATCGGCGCGATCGTCAGGATCATTGGGGGGACGAGGATGGTGCCCATCAGCAGGCGATTGCGGACCGTCTCCGACCATTCCCGGCGCAGGATCGTCCAGACCATTGCCGCGCGCATCAGGCTGCCTCGTCACGCTCGGGCTGATCGCCCATCACCTCGAAGTAGATCTGCTCGAGGCTCGTCGCACGCTCCCGCACGTCGACGATGTCGGCGCCGGCCTCGACCAGTGCCCGAACGAGACCAGGGGTCACCGAGGCCGGATCGGGCGCGGTGACGATCAAGCGCCCGGAAACGAGCTCGGCGGCGACTACTCCCGGCAATCCCCGCGCCGCTTCGACCACGGCTGCCTCGGACCCGGCGTCCGGTACGGTTGCGAACCCGACCTCGACGCCGTGCCCGCCAAGCGAGCCTCGCAGGTCGGCCGGCGAATCGACACGCAGCAACCCACCGCGCACGAACGCGATTCGATCGCACAATCGGTCCGCCTCGTACAGGTTGTGGGTCGCGAGGACGATCGTCCGGCCCGATCGGCGGATGGTCTCGATGGCCTCGCGCACGATGAAGGCCGCCTCCGGGTCCAGGGCCGCCGTCGGTTCGTCGAGGAAGACCACCGCTGGCTCGTGAAGCAGGGCCCGCGCGATCGCCAGCTTCTGCTTCATCCCCTTGCTGAACGTTCCGGCCGCGTCGTTACGTCGATCCCACAGCGAAAAGAGCCGCAGGTAGTGCTCGATTCGCTCGGCCCGGGTCGCGGCATCCATGCTGTAAAGCCGCCCGAAGAAGTCGAGGTTGGCGGTCGCCGAGAGCTTCTCGTATAGGCCCGGCGTCTCGGTCAGGATGCCGACCCGGGCGCGAACCTCGTCGGGTTGTCGGCGGACGTCCAGGCCATCGACCGAGGCCGTTCCCTCGGTCGGTTCGATGAGCGCCGCGAGCAGCCGCACCGTGGTCGTCTTGCCCGCGCCATTTGGTCCCAACAGCCCGAGGACCTCGCCGCGCATCACCGCGAGATCCATATCCCGGATCGCCCACAGGGACCCGAACCGGCGCCCCAGGCCGGACGTGCGAAGCATGACTGGGTCGTTCGCGATCATCGGCTGGAGTCTGACGGAAGCCGAGCCGTGTCGTCGGTGCCCGTGCCACAATTCCTGCGTGATCCCTGCCTGGACGACGCCCGAACTGACAGGGCTCGGGCGTCTCCCGATGCACAGCGTGACCCATCGGGAACGCCTCTCGCTCGACGGCCGATGGCGATTTCAGCTGCTCAGGCATCCCGGGGATCCACCCGGGCCGACCTGGTCCGAGGCCGACGTTCCCAGCCTCTGGACGATGACCGACACGTGGGACCATCCCCACTACACGAACGTCCAGATGCCGTTCGGTGGCCTCCCCCCGGAGATCCCCGACCTCAACCCGACGGGCGTCTACGAACGGGAGTTCGAGCTCCCCGCCGGTTGGGAAGGACGGCGGATCGTCCTGCACGTCGGGGCAGCCGAGAGCGTCCTGATCGTCGAGCTGAACGGTCGGGAGATCGGGATCGGGAAGGATTCGCACCTCGCCTCCGAGTTCGACCTGACCGACCACCTGATTCCGGGGCCGAGCACCCTTCGACTGACGGTCGTCAAATGGTCGGACGCAACGTACATCGAGGACCAGGACCAGTGGTGGCACGGCGGGATCAGCCGTTCGGTCTTCCTGTACGCCACGCGCCGGATCTACCTGGCCGACGTCAAGGCGATCGCCGGCCTTTCCGGCGACCTCGGGACCGGCACGCTGGACCTGACTGCCAACATCGGCTTCGCCGGCATCGCCCCGGAGCCGGGCTGGACGATCGAGGCGCGCGTCGCGGAGTTCGGGCCGGCCCGCAACGGCCAGGCGCCGCTTGCAGCCGGACCGGCATGGCCGGTCGATCCGGTCGAGAAGGAGCTGCTCCGCCGCCACACGAACGGCGGACCTCTGTCCGAGATCGAATCGTCCGAAACCTGGCCGGCGCTCGACGGGCGCCTCGAGCCGCCGCTCGCCGGCGAGGTCCGAGTCCAGTTCGAGCTCCCGGGCGTCGAGCCATGGTCCGCCGAGCAACCGCGCCTCTACCCACTGACTGTGACTCTGCGATCCCCGGCCGGCGAGACGGTCGAGGAACAGATCCTGCAGATCGGCTTCCGCCGAGTCGAGGTCAGGGGCATGGACCTCCTGATCAACGGCCAACGCGTCTTCATCCGCGGCGTCAATCGCCACGACTTCGATCAGCACACGGGCCGGGTCGTCGCAACGGAGTCGATGCGTGCGGACCTCGTGCAGATGAAGCAGTTCGGCTTCAACGCGGTTCGCACGTCGCACTACCCGAACGATCCGGCCTTCCTCGACCTGGCCGACGAGCTCGGCCTGTACGTCATCGACGAGGCGGACATCGAGTCGCACGCGTTCCAGAGCACCCTGTGCAATGACTCGCGATACCTGAACCAGTGGGTGACGCGGGTGTCGCGGATGGCCGAACGCGACAAGAACCATCCTTCGGTGATCGTCTGGTCGCTTGGCAATGAGTCCGGTCACGGCGCGAATCACGAGGCGGCAGCGGCCTGGCTGCGGGCCTACGACGGATCGCGGCCGTTGCACTACGAAGGCGCCATCCGCTTCGACTGGACGAGCGACCAGGTCGTCAGCGACCTGACCTGCCCGATGTACCCGGAGATCGGGGCGATCGTCGAACACGCCCGGTCCGGGGGCCAGCGCCACCCGCTGATCATGTGCGAGTTCTCGCACGCCATGGGCAACAGCAACGGGACGCTGGCCGAGTATTGGGATGCGATCGAGTCGACGCCGGGCCTGCAGGGCGGCTTCATCTGGGAGTGGTGGGACCACGGGCTGGTCCAGCGCATGCCGGACGGCACGCAGCGCTGGGCGTATGGCGGCGACTTCGGCGAGACGCCCCATGACGGCAATTTCGTCGCCGATGGCATGAACTGGCCCGATCGGCGACCGAAACCGGCGATGTGGGAGCACAAGCGCCTCGCAGCGCCGGTTCGCCTGGCCGGTGAGCCGGCTGGCCTGCGTGCCGGCCGGCTGGTGCTGTCGAATCACCAGCACTTCAGCGACCTCGGCTGGCTTCGCGCCGCTTATGAGCTGACCCTGGACGGGACGTGGATTGCGGGTGGCGACTTCGATCTCCCGTCAATCGGCCCGGGCGAGCAGGCCGAGGTCCAGCTGCCGGGGTGGGCGCCGCCCGGAGCGGAGTCGGGCGGCGAGGCCTGGCTGACCGTGCGCGTGCGCACGGCGGACGAGCTCCCGTGGGCTCCCCGCGACTTCGAGGTCTGTGCGCTGCAGCTTTCGATCGGGGAGGGGAGGGCCCGCAGCGCGACGCCGCCCGCACCGGGCAACGGACCGGTGAGCCTCGACGCAGAGGGTCGGCTCGTGCATGCCCTGCTGTCGGCCCCGCCGGCGCTGTCGCTCTGGCGCGCCCCGACCGACAACGACCGCATCGGCGGGATGGCCGCCCGGTGGGCCGAATGGGGGGTCGACCGCTTGGAGCGCCGGCTGCTGTCTGTCGATTCCGATGGCACGACGACGGTCGTGCGCAGCGAGTACCCGACGGCCGTGGGCCTGATCACCCACGAAACGAGGTATACGTCGCGCGACGACGGCCGGGTCCACGCCGAGGAATCGGCCGTCATTCCGGACGCCATCACCGACCTGGCTCGCGTCGGCACCGTGCTCGAGACGGTGGCCGGCCTCGAAACCGTGGAATGGTTCGGCTGCGGTCCGATCGAAAGCTATCCCGACCGGAAGCGCGCCGGCCTCATCGGGCGCTGGCGCTCGACGGTTGCCCAACAGTACGTCCCGTACATTCGACCGCAGGAGAATGGCGGGCATGCGGATGTCCGCTGGCTCGAGCTCTTCGACGACGCGGGACGAACCCTTCGGCTCGAGCTCGACCGTCCCGGACAGGTATCGGCGACCCATTTCCGGGCGGCCGACCTGGCCGCCGCGACCCACGACGTCGAGCTTGCGCCGCGGGCCGAGACGATCGTCCATCTCGACGCCGCCCACCGCGGACTCGGAACGGCGAGCTGCGGCCCGGACACGCTCCCCGAGTACCTGGTCAGTCCCGGGACGTATCGCTGGTCATGGACGATCGATGCCCCAGGGGAGCCCAGCCGGTGAGCATCGAATATCGGGCCGACGATCGCCAGTTCCACCTTCGCAACGAGGAGATCAGCCTCGTCCTGCGCGTCTTCGAGGACGGGACACTGGGCCACCTCCATCTCGGCGCGGCCCTGCCGCTCGACCGCGGGTATCGCCATCTGGGCCCGAACCCATTCGCGGGCTTCTCGAACCGCGTCGGCTCGCCGGTCCCGCTCGCGTACCCGACCAGCGGCATCGGCGACTTCCGGGTTCCGGCCCTCGTAGCGGCATCCGCCGACGGTGCGACCGCCATCGCGCTTCGCTATCGCGACCACCGGATCTTCACCGGCAAGCCGGACCTGGACGGCCTGCCGTCGACCTACGTCGAGGATCCGTCCGAGGCCGAGACCCTCGTCGTGTTCCTCGCCGACGAGCTCGCCGGCCTCGAGGTCGACCTGCGCTTCACGATCTTCCGCGATCGCCCGGTCATCGCCCGCAGCGCGACCATCCGCAACAGCGGTTCGGGCCCTGCCGACCTGCGCTGCGCCATGAGCGTGGCGATGGCCCTGCCCGACAGCAACTGGCTGATGATCGGGCTCGCCGGCACCTGGGCGCGCGAGCGGCACGTCGTGGAGCGGCCGCTGGTGCCGGGCCGCCAGTCTGCCGCCAGCACCCGCGGCTCGTCGAGCCACGAGCAGAACCCATTCCTCGGCCTGCGCCGTGCCACCACCGACGAGGCACACGGCGAGGCCTATGGGTTCAGCCTCGTCTACTCAGGCAATTTCCTGGCCGAGGCCGAGGTCGAGCCGTATGGCACGACGCGCGTCCGCCTCGGCATCGAGCCCTCGACGTTTGGCTGGCGCCTCGAGCCCGGTGCCGAGTTCACCACGCCCGAGGCCCTCGTCGCCTACTCGGGGTCGGGCCTGGGCGGGCTGTCCGATGCCCTGCACGGTCTCATGCGAGAGCGGCTGGCGCGCGGTCACTGGCGCGATCGGGCTCGCCCGGTCCTGATCAACAACTGGGAGGCGACGTATTTCGATTTCGATGCCGACCGCCTGGTCACGATCGCCACCATGGCCCGCGATCTCGGCGTCGAGCTGTTCGTCCTGGACGACGGCTGGTTCGGGGCACGGGACGACGACACCACCTCGCTGGGGGACTGGTTCGTCGATCGACGCAAGCTTCCGGATGGCATCGAGGGAGTGGCCCGCAGGATCACGGAGCTGGGAATCGGCTTCGGCCTCTGGATCGAGCCCGAGATGGTCAGCCAGCAGAGCCGCCTGTTCGAGGCGCATCCGGATTGGGCGATCGGCATCCCGGGCCGGCCACGCACCGAGAGCCGCCAGCAGCTGGTCCTGGACATGACGCGACCCGAGGTCGTGGACCATCTCGCCGGCGTGCTCACGGAGGTTCTCGGCAGCGCACCCACCGCCT
>JAXDKX010000147.1:0-3117 GCA_034666905.1 Chloroflexota bacterium
GGCTTCGCGTTCGCTTGGGTCGTCCTGACCCGTTTCCAATCCATCGCCGGCTGGACGCTCGGCGAGATTGCCTTCCTGTATGGCCTGCGGCTCGTCAGCCATGCTGTCGCTGGCGTTCTTGCTGGACCGTTCTTCAGCCTCGAAACGCAGGTTCGCTCGGGCGAGTTCGATCGTCACTTGCTTCGACCTCTGTCGCCCCTGCTCGGGTTCATGACCCAGCGAGTCGAAGTCAGCATCTTCGGCGACCTGCTCGGAGGGCTGGCGATCTTCGCCGTTGCGAACGCGTTGACAGGGATCGCCTGGACCCTGCCGGCATTGATCTATCTCGTGTTGGCGGTCGTCGGCGGCGCATTGGTCGAGCTGGCGTCGAGGATCCTCATCGGGGCGCTCTCGTTCCGGTTCCTGGCGTCCCGGTCGTTCCTGTTCCTCGCCGACAGCGTGTTCAGCACCTACGCGAACTACCCGCTCTCGATCTTCGGGCGTGCGCTCCAGTTCATGTTCACGTTCGTCGTCCCGCTCGCGTTCGCCGCCTACCTGCCGGCCACGGTCCTCCTCGGTCGCACCGGCGAGCTGGAGATCGCCCCTCTCCTCGCGTACCTGGCTCCGCTGGCCGGCGTCGTCTGGCTTGCGATTGCCATCCGCGTCTTCAACTCGCAGATCGGCAACTACCAGAGCGCCGGCCACTGACGCTCAGGTGGCGAATGCTTCGGGTGCTGACTATTGGTGGACTATCGCTCCCTGGGCGGACGCCTACGCTGCGGGGGTGACTCCATACAACAAGGTCGTGCTCCTCGTGGGGAGTGCGGCGATCCTCGCCTGCCTCACGATCGCGGCTGTGTTCGTCCTGACGGAGGCCTCCGCAGCCCAGCTCCAGGCGGACCGGGCAGCGGCGCGCACGATGCAGGCGCTCGGCGATGACCTCATGATCGAGGTTCGCGAGCAGCAGGATGCGCTCGACGACTACATCCTCGCAGGCGACCCGACCGCCCTGGCTCGCTATCGACAAGCGGTGATGGACGAGGCCGGGGCCGCAGCCGAGATCAGTGCCGTTTCGGCAGGTCTTGCCGGCGTCGCCGACGCCCTTGCTGGCGTGGATGCCGAAAACGACAATTGGCGAGCGACGATCGCCGGCCCCGCCATCGCCGCCCTGCAGAGCGGCTCGCATACGGCTGTCACCGAGGCGATTCAGATCCGCATCAAGGACCAGGAGACAAGCCAGTTCGTCAGCAGCGAACTCCTGGTTCAGATCGACAGCGCGGGAGCCGACCTCGACGCCCGGTCGGACGCACTCAATCGGTTTCGCGTCCAGGCCACAGGCCTTGGCGTCGCCGTCGAGCTGATTGCGGCTTGCCTCTCACTTTGGTTCGTCCGGCGCTACGGGCAGTCGGTTGCTCGAGATGCCAGGCGACGAGCGAGCGCCAGCGCCGAGCGGATCGAGATTATGGCTTCTCTCCGAAAGCTCCAGACGCACGAATCCCCTGAGGCCACCGCTGCCGTCATCGCCGAGGCGCTGCACTGCCTGCCGGGCGTCGATGTCGCATGCGTATTCGAGTGCACCTCCGAGGCGACAATCGCCCTCGCGATCGTCGGCCTGGCCGGCTTCCCGACCCAGTCGGGCGATGCGCTCTCTCGACAAGACGGTCGATACCTCCAGGATCGAACGAACGACGGCCCATGGGCAGAGCGTTGGGTCCTGCCCCCGGAGCCGACCGCGGATTTCACTGCCATGGCCGCGCTTGGGCTCAAGAGCTGGGCGATGGCTCCAGTCCACGTGAAGGGCGAGCTCGTCGCGATGATCGGCGTCATTACGACCGACGAGGATCAAGCCGCACACATGGTCGAAGATCTGCCGGCGGTCAGCGAGTTTGCCTCCGTCGCCCAGGCCATCCTCGCGCCAGCGCTCGTCGCCCGCCGGCAGCGCACGGTATCGCGCCAAAGGATCACCGCCCTCATCGAGGCGAATGCCTTCCGGCCGGTGTTCCAACCGGTCGTCGAGCTCGCCACGGGACGGACCGTCGGCTTCGAGGCGCTCACGCGTTTCAATGACGGCAGTCCACCGGACCTGGCCTTCGCGGCGGCCGTTGAGTGCGGCATGGGGATCCGGCTCGAGCTCGCCACGCTGGAAGTCGCGCTGCAAGACGCGCGGCGGCTGCCGCCCGACACGTGGCTCAGCCTGAACGTGTCGCCGGACCTCCTCGGGAAGGGTGGTGGGACGCTTGCCGGCATGCTCTCGGTCCGAACCTGCCCGGTGGTCCTCGAAGTCACCGAGCACGACGCGATCGATGCCTACGGCCCGCTCCGGGAGGCGATGGCTCGTCTCGGCCCAGACGTCACACTGGCCGTGGACGACGCCGGAGCCGGTGTCGCGAACTTCAACCATCTCGTCGAATTGCGCCCCGATTTTCTCAAGATCGACGTCGGTCTGGTTCGCGGCGTGGACCTGGATCCTGGCCGTCAGGCTGTTGTGGCCGGTCTCGTCCATTTCGCGGGAAGGACCGGCTGCCAGGTCATCGCCGAGGGCATCGAGACCGAGGCCGAACGGGCGATGGTTACCCAGCTGGGGGTCACGCTCGGCCAGGGCTATCTATTGGCGAGACCGGCGCCAGTTGAAACCTGGAGCATTGACACCACGCACGTCGGGCTGAGCAAACTCCGCTTCAGGCAGGTCGCGCCGCTGTCCAAGTCGTTCGGCGCTTCTCGGCTGCCGCAGCTCGGCTCGCTGCCACCCATCACGCACTAGGGTTTTCAGCGGCAACATCCAGCCCTCCTCGGGTATGATCGTGCAAACGGTTGCGCGGGCTCGGACGAACCCGAACATCCCTCGCCGGGTTGCGTGGAGCTCTCGGAACGGGAGGCTGAGATGGCGACGACGCTCCATCTATCGACGGCCCCGGCGGGACGCGTCAAGTGGGATCCACTCGTCGTCCTCGACGATCCCTACCCGGTCTATCGTCGCCTCCGAGACGAGGCACCGCTCTACAACGACGCGGACAGGGGCACATGGGCCTTTTCGAGGTTCGAGGACGTCCAACGGGCAGCACGGGACTGGCACACCTTCTCCAGTGCCGAAGGGAACGACCATGACGATGGGTACCTGCTGTTCCAGCCGGCGGGAGA
>JAXDKX010000148.1:0-6814 GCA_034666905.1 Chloroflexota bacterium
CGCGGTCGGCCATCGCGAGCTTGGCCGACTCGATCCCCACGTGGATCCAGGCTGCATCCGTCACGCCGGCGGGGCCGAACGCACCGGGTGGCGGTGCCTCGAACTGGCCCAGGATCGCGAGCAGCTCGAGGGCGACCACGCCAGAGCTGTTGGGCGGGTGCGTGGTGACCCGGACACCGCGGTAGTCGAAGGACAGCGGCTCCCCCCACGTGCCGGCGTGATCGGCGAGGTCGCTGGCGCGTATCGGGGAGCCGACCGCGGCCAGGCCGCGCCCCTGGCGCTCGGCCAGGTCTCCGGAGTAGAACGCATCGAAGCCGTCGTCGGCGAGCGTCTCGAGCGTGGACGCGAGGGCGGGCAACCGCACGCGCTCGCTCGGTCGCCAGGCGCGGCCGTGCGGTCGATAAACGCCGAAAAAACCGGCATCGTGTCCGAGCTCGGCTGCCACGATCGGGGCCGTCGCCTCGACCGCGTGGCTGAACCTGTCGGAGGCAGGGAAACCGCTCCGCGCCAGCTCGATCGCCGGGGCAAGGATGGCGTCGCGCGACAGGCGGCCAAACCGGCGGTGCGCCTCGCCCCACGACCGGACGGCGCCAGGCACCGTGATCGCATGCGGTCCGACGAGCGGGATCGTTCGCATGCCCGCGCGCCGCAGGGTCTCCGCACTCGCGCCGGCCGGTGCCCGGCCCGATCCGTTGAGGGCCAGCTGCCGCCTGGCTCGGGCATCCCAGATCAGCCAGAAGGCATCGCCCCCGATGCCGCAGCTGCTGGGCATGACCACGCCGAGGACGGCATTCGTGGCAATCGCCGCATCGACGGCCGAGCCACCGGCCCGCAGGATCGCCGATCCGGCGGCCGTCGCCAGGTGATGGGGTCCGACGACGGCGCCTCGTGCCCCACGCGCCAGCGGGACCGGGACCCACGATCGCGGGTCGGTCATTGGCCGACGTCGGCGACCGCCGTCGCCGATCCCGGCCCACCGATCTCGTGCTCCTGCGAGCGCAACCGCGACAGGGGCAAGAGTGCCACGGCCAGGAGGGCGAGGGTCGCCAGGAGCATGCCGTCGATCCCGTGCCAGGCGGCTGCGAACCCGCCGATCAGGCTGCCCGTGATCTGGCCGATCCCCAGGAAGACCGAGTAGAGGCCCATGATCGCGCCGCGATCGGACGGGAATCGCTCGGAGATATCGGCGAGCAGTCCGAGGGCTGCCGGCGTGGCACCGGCCAGCACGAAGAGCCCTCCGCCGGCGACGATCGCCGCGCCGATCGGCAGCACGACCGGGAGTCCGCCGGAATGATTGACGGCCAGCCCGGCCACGACCAGGACGGCACCGCCCAGGATCCCGTACAGGATGATCGTCGTCCGTCGCATGGTCTTGAACCGGTTGCCCCAGTAGAGCAGCCCGGCGCCGAAGACGATCGCGATGACGATTGCGGCGATGGTGATCTGGTTGGCGTCGTACCCGTGGTGGAGCGTCTGTTCCGGGAACTTCGGGTTTCGCTGCGAGAACTGGAAGAGCGACTGGCTGAACCACAGCCCGATCGAGGCGTTGACGGCGATCCAGGTCGGTGCCAGGAGCAGGACGTGGGCCGAGCGAACGAGCTGCGCATAGCGAGCCACGTCGACGTGGCTGGAAACGATCGACTCCGACTCGCCGGCGGGATCGCTGACGCCGCGCCAGTAGATCAGGAACGAGATGGCATAGACCCCGGCGTTGAGGAAGAACGCGGTCGGCCCGATCGCCTCGAACAGCTTCGGCGCCACGATGAATCCAACCCCGAGGCCGGCCAGCGTCGCGCCCTCGAAGCGCGCGGCCGCCTTGCCGCGCAGCACCTCGCTGCCGGCCGTGGCCAGCGCGATGAAGCCGAGAATCGACGGGACGCTGGCGGCCGTCGACGCCCCCTCGAGCAGCCGCGTGGCGCCGAGCACCGGGAGGCTCACCGTCAGCCCGGTGAGGATCGCGGCGATGCCACCGAAGATCGGCCCATACAGCATCACCCGGTGGTGTCCGAGGCGATCGGACAGGATTCCGAAGATCGGCGACAGCACCAGCTCGGAGACGAAGAACAGCGAGGCGAACAGGCCGACGATCTCCGGCCCGACCGTCGCTCCACCGTGCCGCGCCAGGTGGGCCAGGTAGAGGGCGTACATCGCGCCGGTCAGGCCCGTGCTGAACCGGAGCGTGAAGGTCCCGAGGAGCACGGCGCGGAGGGAACGTTCCATCGCCGGGAAGCGTAGCGGCTCCGCTCGCCGGGGTGGACCCGGCTCGTATCATGCCCGCAACGTCCGCGGTCCCGTCCAGGGAGGAGAGCTTGGCCCGAGTCGCGATCATCACCGATTCCGCTTCGGACCTGGACCCGGCGGTCGCCGCGGCGCTCGGGATCGGAATCGTCCCGTTGCTGGTGAGCTTCGGACGGCAGACCTTCAAGGCCGGCGTCGAGCTCTCGACCGCGGCGTTCTGGACCCGGATGGTCGCACCCGACGCACCCTTCCCCACGACCGCGGCCTCGTCGCCTGGCGAGTTCAAGGATGCCTACGAGGCGGCCTTCGCCGCAGGTGCCACCGCCATCGTCTCGATCCATGTTGCCGGCACCCTCTCGGGCACGATCAAGAGCGCCCAGATCGCCCGCGACCTCCTGCCGGACCGCGAGATCCACGTCGTCGATTCGCTGGGTGCTTCGATGGCCGAAGGGATCCTCGCGATGATGGGCGTGGAGCTGGCGGCCGAAGGTCGCTCGGCGGCCGAGATCACCGACGTGCTCGAGGCTCGTGCGCCGGACATGCGGATGTACGTGGCCCTCGAAACCCTGGAGTACCTCCGCAAGGGCGGCCGGATCAGCGGCGCACAGGCGGCCATCGGCACGCTCCTGTCGGTCAAGCCGATCATCGTCGTCAAGCACGGCGTGGTCGCCACCGCAGATCGCGTGCGAACCCGGGCCAAGGCTCGCGAGCGGCTGCTCGAGCTCATCTGCGAACGCCCGGTCGAGCGGCTGGCCATCCTCCATACCGTCAGCCCGGACGTCGACGCGTTTCGCGCCCAGGTGCTCGACCGCGTCCCGGAGGAGCTCGACCCCGACGATGTCCCGATCGCCCTGGTCGGGCCATCGGTTGGACCGCACCTTGGCCCTGGATGCGTCGGGGCGGTGGTCCTCTACCGAGCCTGATCGCGCCCGCGAGCCCCCACCGGCAGGTTGCGGAACGGTTGCGACTGCATTGCCGACCGGTACCATCTGGTGGGTGTTCGAAATGTCCGCCCGGCTATACTCGGCGCTCAGATGAGTCGCGCGTCCGCCGTCACCTTCGGTCCGCCGGGACCTGGCGGGGCGCCCCGTGGGGTCGTCCGGGAGACGACCCACAGCGACGAGGCGGTCATGGATCGCCCGACAGAGAGGATCTCCTTCCGATGACCACCGAGCACATGGCGGCGTCCATCAACGCCTGGGAAGTCGCGCAACGCCAGTTCGACCTGGCGGCCGAGCGACTGGGGATGGACGTCGGGATGCGCCGCGTCCTGCGCGAACCGCGCCGCGAGCTCACCGTTCACTTTCCGGTCACGATGGACGACGGCGAGGTCCAGGTGTTCACCGGCTATCGCGTCCAGCACAACCTCGGCCGCGGGCCGGCGAAGGGCGGCCTGCGCTACCACCAGGACGTGTCCCTGGACGAGGTCAAGGCCCTCGCCATGTGGATGACCTGGAAATGCGCGGTCGTCGGCATTCCATACGGTGGCGGCAAGGGCGGCGTGATCGTCGATCCCAAGAAGCTCAGCATGAAGGAGCTCGAGGGCCTGACCCGCCGCTTCGCCACCGAGATCGAGGTCCTGATCGGCCCGGAGCGCGACATCCCGGCGCCGGACGTCAACACCAATGCCCAGGTCATGGCCTGGATCATGGACACCTACTCGATGCACCAGGGCTATACCGTGCCGGGCGTGGTGACGGGCAAGCCGATCAGCCTAGGCGGTTCGGAAGGCCGCAACGAGGCGACGGCGCGCGGCTGCGTCTACACGATCGTCGAGGCGGCGCGTCACCTCGGTATCGACCTCAAGGAGACTCGCGTCGCCGTGCAGGGCTTCGGCAACGCCGGCTCGATCGCGGCTCGCCTGATCGGCGCCGAGGGGGCGACCGTCGTCGCCGTCTCCGATTCGACGGGCGGGATCCACAATCCGAAGGGTCTCGACATCGCGCGGGTCGTGGGTTGGAAGAAGGAGCACGGCAGCGTCCAGGGGTTCCCGGGCGCCACGGATATCACCAATGCCGAGGTCCTTGAAGTCGACTGCGACATCCTCATCCCGGCCGCGCTCGAGAACCAGATCACGGACCGGAACGCGGGCCGGATCAAGGCACGGCTGATTGCCGAGGCAGCCAACGGGCCCACCACCCCGGAGGCGGACCAGATCCTGGCCGGCAACGGCGTCTTCATGATCCCGGACATCCTGTGCAACGCCGGCGGCGTGACCGTCAGCTATTTCGAGTGGGTCCAGGATCTCAACCGCGACCACTGGAGCGAGACCGTCGTCAACGAGAAGCTCCGGGGGATCATGGTCAAGGCGTTCGGTGAGGTTCTCGAGATCGCCGAACGCGAGTCCTGTGACATGCGGACCGGGGCCTACCTCCTCGCGGTCAGCCGAGTCGCGGACGCGATGGCCATGCGCGGTCTCTACCCGTAAGTCCCGAGCGTCACCGAATCGCCGGCGAGCCCCGATCCGAACGGTCGGGGCTCATCGATTCGCCGGTGCTACCATCGCCGACATGCTCGATCACGAAGAGAAATTCCTGTTCAAGGAGGAGATCCTCCACCTGGCCAACGCCGTGGCGGAGCCGGGCGTTCTCGACAACGTGGAGGACCTCCTGACCGACGTCATCACCAGCCCCCGCTTCGACTCGGAGGTGTTCACCCTCGAGCGCAGCCTCCAGGTAATGCTCGGGCCACGCGCGGGCACGACGCTGGTCGGGCTGCTGACCGTGGCGCCAGAGGTGTTCGACGAGGTCGCCGAGGTCCGCATCCCCTCCGAGCTGCACGAGCGCCTCGTCGCCTGGCGTGCGCGGTTCGGCCTGGCCATCGACAACGCCCTGAATTTCCTCAACAACCCGGACGGGATCCAGGGTCACAACTTCGCGACCCAGATCGCGCACGTCGAAGAGCGCCGCGTGCTGCAGGGCCGCCTGACCCTCGTTCGCTACAACAACGAGCCGCAGTTCTTCATGGCCGATGCCAGCGTCTTCCTCGGCCTTGTCGCGGACATCATGGAGCGCCTCGGGCCGTACCTCGAGCCGGACGCCGTGGAAACCGAGACCCTCGGCCGGCTGCGCGACGCGATCCAGCTCATCGAGCGCAAGACCGCCAGCCGCAGCTGACGGCGCCGTGCGCCACGTCTACCTCGCCGCGACCGGTCAGAACCGCGGCAAGACCACGGTCAGCCTCGGTGTCCTCGACGGATTCGGGCGTCGCGGCCTGTCGACCGGGTTCCTGAAACCGGTCGGTCAACGCACCATCATCGAGGACGGCGTTCCGGCCGACGAGGACGCCGTCCTGATGCGCCAGGTGTTCGGGCTCGCCGAGCCGCTCACCCAGATGAGCCCGGTCCACATCCCGCGGGGCTTCACCCAGACCTATATCGAGGGCGGGGTCGTGGAAGACCTGCCGGCCCGCATCCGTGCCGCCCATGCGGCCTTCGCGCGGGATCGCGAGATCCTCGTCATCGAGGGGACCGGCCACGCAGGCGTCGGCGCCGTGATCGGCCTCTCGAACGCGGCGGTCGCGTCCCTGCTCGGGGCACCGGCCGTCATCATCTCCGAAGGTGGCGTCGGTCGCCCGATCGACGAGATCGTGCTGAATGCCTCGCTCTTCGAGCGCCACGGCGTCCGGGTCGCGGGCGCCATCGTCAACAAGGTCGACCTCGACGCCAAGCCTGATCTGGCCCGGACCCTCGAGCGCGGGCTCGCCCGGCAGGGCATCCCGCTGCTGGGCGTCCTGCCGTACCGGCCGATCCTCTCCAACCCGACCCTGGCGATGGTCCTCGAGGGAGTCCACGGTGAGACCCTCAATGCCGGCCCGGATCTCGACCAGGTGATCGGTGGCGTGGCGATCGGGGCGATGGAGCCGGCGCACATGCTCCAGCGGATCGGCCCACGAAGCCTGGTGATCGTGCCGGGCGACCGGACCGACGTCATCCGGGCGATCGTCGGAGCGCACGTCGATGCCGGGAGCGACGGCAATGGCGCGCTCGGACTGGTGCTGTCCGGTGGCTACCGGCCCGATGCCGCCATGGTCGATGCCATCCGCTCGGCGGACCTGTTCGCCACCCTCGTGCCCGAGGACACGTACGTCGTCGCGTCCGAGGTCCATGACCTGCTGGTGAAGACACATCCAGCAGACCTGGGAAAGATCGCCGAGATCAAGGCCCTGGTCTGGGAGCACCTGTTCATCGATCGGATCCTCGGCGCGGCAGCGGCCGCAGCGACAGGCTGAGGGACCCGGGCGGCCCCGGTCCCGGGCCCGGCCGTCAGTCGCGCGCCTGTGCCGAGGATGGCCTGGTCTCCGCGATCGCTCGCTCGGCCGGCATCCCCATCCGATCGCCGCGCGGCCCGAGCACGGCCACGGCGACGATCGCCGCGCCGATCAGCCCCAGCACGCCACAGGCGGCGAAGAGGCCCGGGATGCCGAGCCCGGCGGCAAGCTCGCCACCGGCGACCGAACCGATGATCGTCGCCAGCCCGGCGCTCGCCGAGAACAGGCCCTGGGCCGTCCCGCCGAGGGCTGCCGGAACCCGCGCCGCGAGCACGGTGACGCCACCCACGAACACGCACGCGAACGA
>JAXDKX010000149.1:0-4932 GCA_034666905.1 Chloroflexota bacterium
CCTGTGGATGCGATCCTGTCGACCGCCACGTTCCACTGGATTGCCGATCACGACGCCCTGTTCGCCCGTCTCGGGGAGATCCTCCGGCCAGGCGGCTGGCTCGTCGTCCAATGCGGCGGGGCCGGCAACATTGCCTCCGTCCAGCGCGTGCTGGCCGAGCTCGAGGACGGCTGGCTTGGACCCGTCCATTTCGCCTCCCCGATGGACACGGTCCGGAGGCTTGACGTCGCAGGCTTCGTGGACATCGAGTGCTGGCTCTCGGACGAACCAACCAGGTTCGAGCCTGGCGAACCGTTCGAGACGTTCCTTCGGACGGTGATCCTGGCGGCGCACCTCGAGCGGTTGCCGGCCGAGAAACGCCATGCGTTCGTCGCCGCCGTCGTGGCTCGGCTGCCGGAGCCCGTGATCGACTACGTGCGGCTCAACATCGTGGCCCGGCGCTCGAGCCGGCCCTCGGCCTGACGATCGTCAGCCGCGCGTCCGAAAGGGTCCGCCGTGACCCGGGATCACGACGTCAGCCATGTCGAGAACCCGCATGCGACCGCGCTCGATGGCCGCCTGGTCCCAACCCAGTGGGTCCACCGCCGGCGTCCGGTCACTCATCCACCAGAGGTGGGTCATCGCATAGACGCCGTCGTCGGCGGTGACGACGAGCGTGGCGTCCTCCTCGGTGTGGCCGGGCGTCAGCCAGAGCTGGCTGTTCGGCGCCAACCGGTAGCCGTCGCCGTCGTGGTCGAGCCATAGATCGTCCTTGTAGCGAGCCCAGAAATCGACGACCTCCGCGTTCGGGAAGAGCGCGATGTTGATCGTGTGGTCGGGATGGTGATGGCTGAGGAAGACGTGCGTCACTGCCTCCGCGGTCACGTCATGCGCGGCCAGCGGGCCCAGGATTCGCGCGCGACTCGCGACCATGCCGGGATCCACGACGATCAGCGAATCGCCGTCCCGAACGAGCACGACGCTGCTCCCCACCCGCTCGTCCGCATAGCCCGCGTGCAGCAGATGGACGGTGGCCACCCGCTGATGCTACGCGCCAAGGGGCTTGTCGCCGGCTCCGTCCCGACGGGCGGGATGAGCAGGCCCTCGGATCGACGCCCTGCCATCCTCCGGCCATGAGCAGCCACCCTCCGGCCGACCTCGTGCTGATCGGGGGCCGCGTGGCCACCATGGATCCGGCCCGAAGCTGGGCGAGCGCCCTGGCCGTCCGGGAAGGACGAATCGTGGCCGTGGGCAGCGACGCGGCGATCACGCCGCACATCGGGCCGGCGAGCCGGGTCATCGAGCTGCATGGACGAACGGTGACCCCCGGCTTCGGCGATGCGCACGTCCATCCACTCCACGGCGGCCTCGCGGCGATGCGGTGCGAGCTGCATGGGTCGCGCGGCCAGGATCGCTACCTCGAGATCATTGCCGCATACGCTGCCCGTCACCCCGACGTCGCCTGGATCCAGGGCGGCGGCTGGTCGATGGACGACTTCCCGGGCGGTGTCCCGGCGCGCGCCGAGCTCGACCGGATCGTTCCCGACCGGCCGGTCTTCCTGCCCAGCCGCGACGGCCACAGCGCGTGGGTCAACTCGAAGGCCCTGGAGCTGGCGGGGATCACGGCGGAGACGCCGGATCCGCCCGACGGCCGGATCGACCACGACCCGGACGGCGAACCGATCGGCGCGCTCCAGGAAGGAGCCGCGGACCTGGTCGAGCGGCTCATTCCAAGGGCCACGGCGGACGATCTCCTCGCCGCGCTCCGACTCGCCCAGGCGGAGCTCCATGCGCTCGGGATCACCAACTGGCAGGACGCGATCGTGACCCCCGAGGTGGAGGAGCCCGCCTACGTGGCTCTCGCCGGCAGCGGGGAGCTCACCGCACGGGTCGTCGGGGCGCTGTGGTGGGAGCGCGCACGCGGCGCGGACCAGATCGACGAGTTCGTGGAGCGCCGGTCACGGACGACCGTCGGCCGCTATCGGGCAACCAGCGTGAAGATCATGCAGGATGGCGTGCTCGAGAACTTCACCGGCGCCGTGCTCGCACCCTACCTCGATGTCGATGGCCGGCCGACCGCCAACCGCGGGCTCAGCCAGGTGGCCCCGGAACCGCTGAAGGGCTACGTCGCTTCGCTCGACGCCCTGGGATTCCAGCCGCACTTCCACGCCATCGGTGAGCGGGCGGTGCGCGAGTGCCTGGACGCGGTGGCAGCCGCCAGGGCGGCGAACGGGATGAGCGACACCCGGCCGCATATCGCGCACATCCAGGTCATCCATCCCGACGACATCGACCGGTTCCGGGATCTTGCGGTGGTTGCCAACGCCCAGGCCTATTGGGCACGCCACGAGGGCCAGATGGATCGGCTCACGATCCCGTTCCTCGGTCCGGAACGCTCCACCTGGCAGTACCCATTCCGCTCGCTGCGGGCGGCCGGGGCGACGCTGGCGATGGGCTCGGACTGGAGTGTCTCGACCGCCAATCCGCTGCTGGAGATGGAGACGGCGGTCACCCGGATCTCTGACTTGGCACGGGATGAGGAGCCGCCGTTCCTGCCGGACGAACGGATCGACCTCGTCGACGCCCTCGCCGCGTTCACCGCCGGAACCGCCTGGGTCAACCATCTCGAGCACGAGATCGGCTCGCTCGAGGTCGGGAAGACGGCTGACATCGTCGTCCTGGATCGGGACCTGTTCGATCGCGGGGCCGGCCCGATCGGCGAGACGCGTGTCGTTGGCACGTTCATCGACGGCGCTGCGGTCTTCGAGGACGCCGCCCTCGGAGGCTGAGCCTCTATTGCGGCAGGTCCGATGGCGTGTCGACGTCCCGGAGGGTCGTGCCGTCGGGGTCGAGGAGCCGCCACGCGGGTTCGTCGATGACGGCCATCGGGAGCGCCTCGACGATCGCGCGCAGGCGGCGCTCGCCCGCCGCGACCAGCCGCTCGGCGGCGGCGGCGGCCGGAGCGGTTCGCAGGGCGGCCGGCAACGGCCGGCTCAGGCCGTCGACCTCGAGGACGACGGCATCGATGGCCGGATCGGCCAGCCGCGCGATCAGCGCCTCGAGCAGCGACGCGACCATCGTTGGCATGTCCCCAGCAACGACGATGGCGAGCGGATTCGTGGCTGCGCGGAGGCCCGCCAGCAGGCCGACGAGGGGACCCTCGAACGCGATGTGGTCGTGGACCACGACGACGCCGCGTGGGACCGTCGGGGTTTCGTCCGGCGGCGAAACGACGATCGTCTCGGTGGCAATGAGAATCACGGCCGCGATCGCGTGATCGAGCAGCGTTCGGCCGGCCAGCGGCTCCGCGAGCTTGTCGCGGCCGAACCGGCTGGAGCGGCCGCCGGCGAGAACGATGGCGCTGACAGCCGCCGCGCTCATCGGCCGATCTCGGACGCGGTCGCAGCGCGCCTGCCTGGAACGTGGCCCGCCTCGGTCCGTCGCAGGATCCCGCGCCGATCGAGATCCTCGAGGATCGCCATGACGTAACGCCGGCTCGTGCCGGTGGCATCACGGAACGAGGCTGGCGTCAGGGGAGTCGCCGTGGCCATGGCCAACGCTCGCGCGGCGAGGTCCCGATAGGTTGGGGTCGCATAGGCGAGGTCCGGTTCAACGAGCACGATTCGGCCCGTGCGTTCCAGCTCACGGACACCCCGCGTCGAGCAGCCGGCGTCCCTGGCAGCGCCGGCCAGGAGGGGCGGCGCGGCGATCGCGAGCGAACGTTCCAGGCGATCCATGGCGGCCACGAGCGCGGGCTCGAGCCCCGCGGCAGACCGCGATCCAGGCAATCGAACGGACGCACCCTCCCGGACGAGCCGGCCCTCCTCGACCAGGCGCTCCACGGCGGCGGCCGCGGCACGAACCGTTGTCGGTTTGTCGAGGGTGACCTGCCGGCGGAGCGATCGAGCGGCGACGGCTCGCAGCATCGGAAGCGTCTGGCCGCTCAATTCGGCCGGAGGGTCGCCGGCGGCGGCGAAGGCGGAAAGGGTGTCCATCTCGAGGCGCTCCGCCACGTCCGGGGCGAGCTCGACACGTCCGTCGACCGTCTGCGTGGCGCCATGCAAGGCTCGCCGAGCCGCCGCCGCGCTCGTGGCGTCGTGAGACTCGAGGGCTTGCGCCAGCGCGACGACGCGTGTCGCCGTCTGGCGCCGGCGGGAGATGCCGCGGGGCGGCGCCAGGTCCAGGACGATGCCGCCGACGATCCGGTCCTGGCCGCCGGCACGTCGAAGCACGAATCGATCGCCCGGGGCGACGGCGACCGGACTGCTCAGGCGCAGGGTTGCGGCAACGGATCCGTCGGCCAGATCGATCGCGTCCCGGCCGCTCCGGCCGACCGCCCCGTCGACCGCTGTGGTTCCGAGATGAACGCGGGCACGGGCGCGGTCCGGCATCGGGCCGGCGAGACGAACAAGCAGCCGATCGCTCGATTCGACCGCCGGATCGTCGGTCAGGACGATGCCGCGGTGGAGCTCGCCAGGTTCGATCCCGCCCAGGTTGATGGCGAGCCGTCCACGATCGGCTGACTCGACCGCCGCGTTGTGCACCTGGAGCTCGCGCGTGCGGACCGAGCCTTCGCCCGGAACGATGCGGAGCGATGCACCGCGCGTCAGCGGCCCGCCCCGGAGGGTGCCGGTCACGACCGTCCCGCGACCCTTGACCGAGAAGCTCCGATCGATCGAGAAACGCGACGAGCCTCGAGACGTGCCGGCGCTCGACCCGGCGAGGGCGCGGTCCCGAACCCCGACCAACGCCGAGCGAAGCTCGTCGAGCCCCGACCCGTCGACCGACGACACGACCACGACCGGAGAGCCGCGCATGGACGTCCCGGCAAGCAACGCCCCAACGGCCGCCACGACATCGTCGGCCCGGGCCGCGCCGGCGAGATCGAGCTTCGTCACGACCGCGATGCCAACCTCGATCGCCAGGCCGTCGAGCAGCTCCAGGTGCTCGAGC
>JAXDKX010000150.1:0-8389 GCA_034666905.1 Chloroflexota bacterium
CCGCCATTGAGTCTCGGCCCGGTCATATGCAACTGAAGCGACCTCCAACCGCCTGATCCGACGTCGTTGACCGGAGTGGCCTTGGCCTCCGAACACGAATCCGTAACGGCGTGACCAGGGTCGTCGAGGGCGGCTCGACGTTTCGCGGCATATGATCGGCTCGTCGAGGACACCCAGCGTGACGGGAGCGGCCGATCAGCATCCCCAGCCCAACCCGCCGCCAGATTCCGAACCCGGTCCGCCGCCAGGCCGATCCCTCGGGCTCCGAGCCGATCGTCGCCGAACTCTTCAGCGTCGAGCGGCTGGAACAGCACGGCGAATCGCTGGCCGCGGCGCAATCGATCACCCGGCAGCCGCGCGAGGGGCGGCCAGTCGGGCGTCGCGTGGCCGACAACGGCCGGGTGCTCCTGGAGGCCTACCGGGTCCTGGCCCAGGCGATCAAGGACGAGCGCTCGATCACGCCGGCGGCTGAATGGCTCGTCGACAACTTCCATATCGTCGAGGAACAGCTCCGCGAGATCCGCGACGACCTGCCGATCGACTACTACCGCGAGCTGCCGAAGCTGGCCGACGGCCCCCTCGAGGGCTTCCCACGTGTCCTTGGTGTCGCGTGGGCGTACATCGCCCATACCGACAGCCGGTTTGATCCGGAGAGTCTTCGCCGCCTGGTCAGCGCCTACCAGCGGGTGGAGCCGCTCACCCTTGGCGAGCTCTGGGCCATCGCGATCAGCCTGCGGATCCTCCTCGTCGAAAACCTGCGTCGCGTGGCCGAGGAGATCGTGCGCAGCCGGGCTGCCCGCCAGCGGGCCGACGACCTCGCCGACAGCCTCCTGGGTCTCGGCAAGGAGACGCCCGAGTCGGCAGCGGCAGCCCTTCGCCGGCTCTCCCGCCTGACCCTGCCGACCGCCGGGAAGGTCCAGCTCTTCCAGCGCCTGCGCGATCAGGACCCGGCAGTGACACCCGCCCTGCAGTGGCTCGAGGAGCTGCTGGCGGCCCAGGGCACCACCGCCGAGGAAACGGTTCGCCTCGAGCACCAGCGCCAGGCCTCGATGAACGTGACCGTTCGAAACGTGATCACGAGCATGCGCCTCATCTCGTGGTTCGACTGGGCGCAGTTCGTCGAGAGCGTGAGCCTGGTCGACGAGACCCTGCGGGCGGGAAGCGCCTTCGGCGCGATGGACTTCGCGACGAGGGATCGATACCGGCATGCGGTCGAGGACCTGGCCAAGGGGTCTGGCAAGACGGAGGTGGAGGTCGCGCGAGCGGCGACCGGGATGGCTGCCGAAGCAGGCGCCGCCGAATCCGCGCCGTCGGCTGCCGCGCACGATCCCGGCTACTTCCTGATCTCGGACGGACGGGTCGCCTTCGAGCGCACGCTCAATGTCCGGATCCGGCGCGGAATCCGCTTCCGGCGCGCGTATCTGAAAGCCGCCACGGCCGGCTACCTCGGCAGCCTGGCACTGGTGACGGCGCTCGTGCTCCTCGGGCCGTTGCTTCTCTCGCTGTCGGGCAGCGGCACCAGTCCAGGCCTGCTGCTCGTCGCGGTCCTCGCCATTGGCCCGGCATCCGAGCTGGCCGTCGCCCTGGTCAACCGCGGCGTGATCAACCTCCTCGGTCCGAGGGTCATGCCGCGGCTCGAGCTGGCCGACGGCGTCCCAGCGGACCTCCGCACCCTTGTCGTCGTGCCGACCCTCCTCGCCGACGAGTCGGACGTCGAGGCGCAGGTCGCAGGCCTCGAGATCCACTACCTGGCCAATCCCGAGGGCGACCTTCGCTTCGCCCTCCTCTCCGACTGGCTCGATGCCGCGGAGGAGACGGAACCCGGCGACGAGGCGCTGCTGGCCACGGCCGTCGCCGCCATCGATCGGCTCAACGAGCGTCACGGCGAGGCTCCTGGCGGTGGGGCCCGGTTCCTCATCTTCCATCGCCGGCGTCGCTGGAATGCCGCGGAAGGCCGCTGGATGGGCTGGGAGCGCAAGCGCGGCAAGCTCCACGAGCTGAATGCCCTGCTCCGCGGAGCCACGGCCACGGACATCCTGGCGACGGGCGCGAAGGCGTCCATCCCGCCGGCGGGGATCCGCTACGTGGTCACCCTCGATTCGGACACCAGGCTGCCGCGAGGGGCCGTCGCGCGGTTGGTCGGGACGCTCGCCCACCCACTCAACCAGGCGACGTTCGATCCGGCATCGGGCCGGGTCGTTCGTGGCTATGGAATCCTGCAGCCGAGGATCACCTCGACCCTGCCCGCGGAGCACGAAGCGACCGTCTTCCAGCGCGTCTACTCCGGAGCCGCCGGAATTGACCCGTATGCCTCGGCCGTCTCGGACGTCTACCAGGACCTGTTCGGCGAGGGCAGCTACACCGGCAAGGGGATTTACGACCTCGAGGCGTTCGAGGATTCGATGGCCGACCGGGTCCCCGAGAACGCCCTCCTGAGCCACGACCTGTTCGAAGGCATCTTCGCTCGGGCAGGCCTCGTCACGGACATCGAGCTGTTCGACGAGTTCCCGTCCGACTACCTCGTGTCCGCCGCTCGCCAGCACCGCTGGGCGCGCGGGGACTGGCAGCTGCTGCCGTGGATCCTCGGACGCGCGCGCGATGCCATCGGGGTCCGGAGGCGGCGAGCGCTGCCCGCGATTGCTCGCTGGAAGATGATCGACAATCTGCGGCGGACCCTCGCCGCGCCGCTGGCCCTCGGCACCCTGGGGGCGGCCTGGGTCATCCCGTCGGTCGATGCCGTCGTGTGGACCGGCTTCGTCCTTGCCGTGACGATCCTTCCGGCCGCAGTGCCCGTGCTCGGCGGCCTGCTGCCACAGCGCAAGGGGATCTCGAAGCGCAGCCACCTGCGGGCCGTGGCGGCCGACATCAGCCTGGCCGCGGCCCAGATCGGCCTCGGCTGGACGTTCCTAGCGCACCAGGCGTGGCTGATGGCCGATGCCATCGTCCGGGCAGTCAGCCGGCTCTACGTCACCCGACGCAGGCTGCTGGAATGGACGACTGCGGCCCAGGCCAAGGTCGACGTCGACCAGAGCGTGGCAGGCGCGTATCGCCGGATGGCAGGTGGCGTGGCGCTCGCGATCGCCGTCGCAGTCCTGGTCATCGTCCTGAAGCCCGGGGCCGCAGGGCTGGCCGGGCCCTTCGTGGTGCTCTGGCTCCTCTCGCCATTCGTCGCCAGCCTGATCAGCCGGCCGACCGCCGAGCCCGCTGGCCAGCAGCTGTCAACGGTCGATGTCAATGCGTTGCGCCTGATCGGCCGCCGCACCTGGCGCTTCTTCGAGACGTTCGTCGGCCCGGAGGACAACTCGCTGCCACCGGACAACTATCAGGACGAGCCGAAGCCGCTCGTGGCTCACCGCACGTCGCCCACCAACATCGGGATCTACC
This sequence comes from Chloroflexota bacterium, assembly GCA_034666905.1. Lineage (GTDB taxonomy): Bacteria > Chloroflexota > Limnocylindria > Limnocylindrales > CSP1-4 > SPCO01. Next base: position 3,385 of record JAXDKX010000150.1, read on the forward strand.
TGCTGGCGACCGTCACCGCCCGCGACTTCGGCTGGATCGGCACGGTCGAGATGGTCGAGCGCCTCGAGGCGACGCTCGACTCGATCCGAAAGCTCGCCAGGTTTCGCGGCCACCTCTACAACTGGTACGACACGCGCTCGCTCAACGCCCTGGGCCCGGCCTACGTGTCGTCCGTCGACAGCGGCAACCTGGCCGGCCACCTGCTGGCCCTGTCGAACGCCTGTCTCGAGATCCTCGACCGGCCCCTCCCGATCGAGGCGGCGCTGGCCGGGATCGAGGACGCGATCGAGCTGACCCGCCAGGCGGCCATCGCCGTCGGCGACGAGCGACGAACCCAGACCCTCACGCGACGCCAGCTCGCGGAGGCACTCGGTGACCCGGGCCAATGGCGCGGCAGTGTCGTCGCCTCGCCGGCCGCCTGGAAGGCCCGGCTGGACGAGCTCGCGGTCCACACGCGCACCCTCGCGGACGTTGCCGCGGCGCTGACCGCCGAGCGCGGCGATGGGCCTGACCATGAGCTGGTCAACTGGGCCGAGGCCGCCGGGTCGGCCGTCGAGAGCCACCTGCGCGACATCGCGTGCCTGCCCTCGTCGGACAGCACGCAATCCACCATCGCGGATCTGTTCGAGCGTCCGGCGAAGGCCGGCGACGCGCCCAGCGCCTCGCCAACCCTCGAGCGTCGCCTCCACGCGATCGCCGACCAGGCGCAGCAGCTCTTCGGGGAGATGGAATTCGGCTTCCTCTTCGATCCCACGAGGAAGCTCTTCTCGATCGGCTATCGGGTCACGGATGGGACGCTCGACCCCAGCTACTACGACCTCCTCGCCTCGGAGGCCCGTCTGGCCAGCTTCCTCGCCATCGCCAAGGGTGAGGTCGAAGCCGATCACTGGTTCCGGCTCGGGCGCGCATTGACGCCAATCGGACGCGGCTCGGCCCTGATCTCGTGGTCCGGCTCCATGTTCGAGTACCTGATGCCGGCGCTGGTCATGCGCGCGCATCCGCTGAGCCTGATGGACCAGACCTACCGCCTGGTCGTTGGCCGCCAGATGAGCTACGCCGCCAGCCGCAACGTGCCGTGGGGCATCTCGGAGTCGGCATTCAATGCCCGCGACGTCGATCAGGTCTACCAGTACTCGAGCTTCGGGGTCCCGGGGCTCGGCCTCAAGCGCGGCCTCAGCGAGGACCTCGTGATCGCGCCGTACGCCACCGGTCTCGGAGCGATGGTCGAGCCCGCGGCGGCCATCCGGAACTTCGAGCGATTGAGCCGGGCCGGGGCCTCGGGCCAGTACGGCTTCCGCGAGGCGCTCGATTACACCCCACGGCGGTTACCCGAGGGAGCGACCGTCGCGGTCGTCATGAGCTACATGGCCCATCACCAGGGGATGCTGCTCGTCGCCATCGGCAACGTCCTCAACGCCTCCGCGATGGTCGAACGCTTCCACGCCGATCCGATCGTGAAGGCGACCGAGCTCCTGCTCCAGGAGCGCATGCCGCGTGATGTGCTGGTGGCGAGGCCGCGCGCCGACGAGGTGAAGAGCGCGGCCGACGTGCGAGACCTCGTTCCCCCAGTGCTCCGTCGGTTCAGCTCCCCGCACGATCCCATCCCGCGGACGCACCTCCTGTCGAACGGGCGCTACGCCGTGATGGTCACGGCCGCCGGATCCGGCTACAGCCGGTGGGGCGATACCGCCGTGACCCGCTGGCGCGAGGACGTCACCCGCGATTCGTGGGGCAGCTACCTGTTCATCCGCGATCGACATACGGGCGCGGTCTGGTCGGCGGGGCACCAGCCAAGCGGGGTGGAGGCCGACAGCTACGAGGTCGACTACTCCGAGGATCGCGCCGAGTTCTTCCGCCGTGACGGACCCATCGCCACGCGCCTGACGGTCGTGGTGTCGGCCGAGCATGACGCCGAGATTCGCCGGGTCTCGCTGACCAACCTGGGCTCGCAGGCGCGCGAGATCGAGCTGACCTCGTATGCGGAGGTCGTGCTGGCGCCGCAGGCTGCCGATGTCGCCCACCCGGCCTTCCAGAACCTGTTCGTGCAGACCGAATACGCGGCCGAGGTCAATGCACTCCTGGCGACGCGCCGCCCCAGGTCGGCGGGTGAGCGGCAGGTCTGGGCCGCCCACGTGGCCGCGATCGAGGGCGAGGTGCCCGCGGTGATCCAGTACGAGACCGACCGCGCGCGGTTCATCGGCCGGGGACGCTCCGTCCGCTCGGCGGCCGCGGTGATCGACGGGCGACCGCTGTCCAATACCGTGGGCCCGGTCCTGGACCCGATCTTCAGCCTCCGCCTGCGGATCCGGCTCGCGCCGGGCGCGCGGGCACACGCCATCTTCTCGACCGTCGTCGCCGAATCGCGCGAGGAGGTGCTCGACCTGGCCGACAAGTACCGCGATTCGGCGACCTTCGAGCGGGCCGCGACCCTGGCCTGGACCCAGGCCCAGGTCCAGCTCCATCACCTCGGCATCCACCAGGACGAGGCGCATCTCTTCCAGCGCCTGGCCAACCGGATCCTGTACTCGGATCCCTCGCTCCGTCCGCCGCCGGGCCTGCTTGCCCAGAACAACCGGGCGGCGTCCGGCCTGTGGGCCCACGGCATTTCCGGTGACCTGCCGATCGTGCTCGTCCGGATCGACGAATCAGAGGACCTGGACATCGTCCGGCAGCTCCTCCGGGCACATGAGTACTGGCGTCTGAAGCTGCTCGACGTGGACCTCGTCATCCTCAACGAGCACGGGGCCACCTACGCCCAGAACCTCCAGGACTCGCTCGAATCCATCGTCCGGACCAGCCAGTCGATCCTGGTCCAGGAGGCCCACAAGGGCCAGGGAACCGTCCACATCCTGCGCGGCGACCAGCTTTCGCCCGAGGACCGGACGCTCCTCCAGGCGGCCGCGCGAGCGGTCCTGCTGAGCCGGCGCGGCAGCCTCGCCGACCAGGTGATCCGGCTCGAACGGCCGGAGCGGATCGTCCCGGCCCTGCTTCCCCAGCCCGCACCGGTTTCCACCCGGGACGAGGAAGCGGAGCCCCGGCCGGAGCTGGAGTTCTTCAACGGCCTCGGGGGCTTCGCGGAGGAGGGCCGGGAGTACGTGGCGATCCTTGGACCTGGGCAGGCCACGCCCGCTCCGTGGCTCAACGTGGTCGCCAACCCGAACTTCGGCTTCCTCGCGTCCGAATCGGGCTCGGGCTATACCTGGGCCGAGAACAGCCGCGAGAACCAGCTGACGCCCTGGTCGAACGACCCCGTCTCCGACCCGGCGGGCGAGGCCGTGTATGTCCGCGACGACGAAACCGGCGAGCTCTGGGGCCCGACGGCGCTGCCGATCCGGTCCGAGGGATCCACCTATGTGGCGCGCCACGGTCCCGGGTACAGCCGCTTCGAGCACGTTCGCGACGGCATTGCCCTCGAGCTGCTGCAGTTCGTCCCCCTCGACGAGCGATTGAAGATCGGCGTGCTGACCGTCGAGAACCGATCGAGCCGGCGTCGCCGGCTGTCGGTGACCGCGTATGCGGCCTGGGCACTGGGCACCTCGCCCGGCGCCGCGCCGTCGATGATCGTCAGCGACCTCGAGCCTGAAACGAAGGCCATCCTCGTGCGCAACCCATGGAATCCCGACTTCGGCGGCCAGGTCGCATTCCTCGACCTCGGCGGGCGCCAGCTCGCCTGGACCGCCGACCGGACCGAGTTCCTGGGTCGGAACGGCGCGCCCGACCGCCCTGCCGGCCTCGAGCGTGGTCATCGGCTGGCGGCCGCCGCCGGCGCCGGCCTGGATCCCTGCGCCGTCCTCCAGACGAGCTTCGAGCTCGGCCCGGGCGAGCGAACCGAGGTCCGCGTCCTGCTGGGCGCGGCAGCGAGCGCCGGGGAAGCCACGAACCTGGTCCGGCGCGGCCGAGCGCTCGACCCGGCCGAGACGCTGAGGTCGGTGTCGACCTACTGGGCCGAGGCGCTGAGTACGATCAAGGTCAGGACCCCGGACCGCTCGATGGACATCCTGCTCAACGGCTGGCTGCTCTACCAGGCGCTGGCCTGCCGGCTGTGGGCGCGGACGGCGTTCTACCAGGCCGGCGGTGCGTACGGCTTCCGTGACCAGCTGCAGGACGTCATCGCGCTCACGGTCTCGAAGCGGGAGCTCGTCCGCGAGCACCTGCTTCGCGCCGCCGCCCAGCAGTTCCCCGCGGGCGACGTCCAGCACTGGTGGCATCCGCCGACGGGGCGGGGCGTTCGAACCAGGATCTCCGACGATCGGCTCTGGCTGCCGTATGCCGTCGATCGCTACCTCACGGTCACCGGCGACACCGGGATTCTCGACGAGATGATCCCGTTCATCGATGGACCCGCGCTGCGGCCCGATCAGGACGACGCCTACTTCCAGCCCGATCGCTCCACGGAGACGGTCTCGCTCTTCGAGCACTGCGCACGGGCGATCGAGGCGAGCCTGGCGGTCGGTGCGCACGGCCTGCCGCTGATCGGGTCGGGCGACTGGAACGACGGCATGAACCGGGTCGGGCGAGAAGGCCGCGGTGAGAGCGTCTGGCTCGGCTGGTTCCTGCATGCGGTGCTCGACGCCATCGCGCCGATCGCGGAGGCACGTGGCGAGCGCCCTCGCGCCGACCTCTGGCGAACGGAGATGAAACGCCTGCGCCGATCCCTCGAGCGGCACGGCTGGGACGGCGACTGGTACCGCCGAGCCTTCTTCGACGACGGCACGCCACTCGGCTCGGCGATCAACGCCGAATGCCGCATCGATTCGATCGCCCAGTCATGGAGCGTCCTGTCGGGCGCCGCGAATCCTCCCCATGCGCTGCGCGCCATGGCGGCGGTCGAGGAATACCTCGTCCGTCGAGGCGATGGCCTGGTCCTGCTGTTCACACCGCCGTTCGCGCACAGCGACGTCGATCCCGGGTACATCCGCGGTTACCTGCCAGGCGTCCGCGAAAACGGGGGCCAGTACACGCATGGAGCGATCTGGTCGGTCCTGGCCTTCGCGGCGCTGGGCGA
>JAXDKX010000151.1:0-8192 GCA_034666905.1 Chloroflexota bacterium
TTTCCCATCAGGCCCGTATCTCATCGCCGCGGAGCGGTTGCCGCTGCCGGTCGAGCTCACAGTATCCGAGCTGTGCGGCCACTGATCGACGGATGTTCCGACAGGATCCACAAGCGGTGCTCGATCGGTGACAGACCCAGCATCGCGCCGTTTCTGCCTGGGGTGTCGCGCAGTGCGGACAACGCCACATCGGCATGTGCTGATGGTAGCTGCGCCCGACGTCCCTGTCGACCCTTGGCGGACGCTGCCTAGGGCGCGAGCGTGATGACCGTGAAGTCCTGGGTCGAGCCGAACTGGTCGCTCGAGACCAGCACCGTCGCGCTTCCCTGGCCAGGATTCGCGCCAGCCGGGACGGAGGTCGTGAACGATGCGCGACCGTCCTTGTCCGTCAGCTGGTCGCTCGTCACTGTCGGGATCCCGGGAATGCTCAGCGTGAAGGTGATCGCCGCGCCCACGAGGGCGCTCCCATTCGGATCGGATACGGTCGCGTTGAGGGTCAGGTCCTGGGGCAGCTTCGGGATCGACAGGCGATACGCCGTCGCGCTGAGGGTCGCGGTGAGCTTTCCGGTCCCGCGGCGCACGGTGAGGATCATCTCCTTGGCATTCCCCGCGGGATCGGTGCCCGTGATCGTGATCTCGTTGATCCCGGTGCCCAGGGCGACGCTCAGGCTGAACGTCCCGTCCGTGGCAGCGGTCCCCGCGATCGACGACCCGTTGGCCGCGTTGTTGGCGATGACCGTCGAGCGTGCCTGGGTCTTCCCGACGATCTCGACCGAATCGCCATTGACGACCGCACCCTCCAATGGGGAGGTGATCGTGATCTTGGCCGGCGCCTGGTCCAGCACATAGCGGACGACGGCCGAGGATGCCGACTCGCCGCCGGGCCCAACGATACTGACCGAGAAGTCGTTGATCCCCTTGGTCAGCTCGACCGGGATGATCGTCTGGGCCGTGGCGGCCAGCGGCGCCTCCTGGATCGGCGCCGGAGTCTGGCCCTTGAGCGCGAGGTAGACCCTGATCCGCTGCGTCGAATCGCCGACCACGCCCGGTGGCACGGTCACGACGAGGTCGACCGTCGACTCCTTCGTGTACGGCTCCGTCGGCTCCTGGATCGTTGGGGCGTCGGCAACCGGTACGACCGATGCCTTCGGGGTCGGCGTCGCGGTGACTCCCGTGACGAAGCCGGCAAGCGCCGACCCGACGCCGCCGACCACCTTGCCCAGGCCGCCGGCACCAAGGTAGAGGACCGCCAGTCCGAGGATCGCGACGGCGGCGACCATCCCGAGCTTGCCGATCAGCGGGAGTCCCCGCTGGCGCTGGATGGGCCGATGGACCGACAGGCGTGTCGCGGTGGGCGCCCGAGGTCGGACCTTGACCGGAGCTGGACGGCCGCTGGAGGGAGCGCGGGGCCGGACATGCGTCTGTCGCGGGTCGCGCCGGGTGGCCATCGCGCCGATTGTCGCACGGGGGCTCTGGACGGGTCCGCTCCCAGACGTGCTACGGCGTGCAGCGCGTTGTACTCTGGCGCCGTCGTGCGCGTGCTTCGTGGTTGCACGTGTCGCGTCCTCGATGGAGGGAGCGTGCAGGCTCGCGATCCACGATCCGGGCGACAGTCGGGCCGTCCAACCGGGCGACCGGACTTCGGGGTGGGGCCGATCGCTCGTGTCTCGCCGTCGCCGCTCGCCGCTCGGGCCGCCCAGGCTCCCCCAGGTGGCTCGAAGGAGGTCGCGACCCGGCAGCTGCCCGCGGGCTTCGGCCTGCCGAACCTGCGTCGCAACGTCTGCCCGCATTTCTACATGACCGGTGCCCGGGGCGCGATCCCGATCCAGGCGCCGCACCTGCTCAAGGCGCTGATCCGGCAGGACAGCACGACCTCACGCTGTCAGCTCCGTGGCGGGGTGCACATGGAGCAGGGCTACGTCAACGACGTTTGTCTGACGCCACGCTTCAACCAGTGCATCTTCTACGAGGAGGAGCTGACCCGGGAGTGACGGGTCAGCCATCGACGCCGGGGGTCGGACTCACCTACGCGCAGGCGCTCGAAGCGCTCGAGGCACGGGGGCGATTCGGGATCCGCCTGGGGTTGGGCCGCACCCGGGCCCTGCTGGCGAGCCTGGGCAATCCGGAGCGGTCCGTGCGTGGCGCCCTCGTCGCGGGTACCAACGGCAAGGGCAGCGTGCTAGCGCTCGCCGACTCGGCCCTGCGAGCGGCCGGCTACCGGGTCGGGACCACGCCCAAACCGCACCTCGTCTCCTACCGCGAGCGAATCCAGGTCGACGGACGACCGATCGGCGCCGACGATTTCGGCCGGCTGGTGGGCCGAGTCATCGACGCGAGCCGCGCCATCGCTTCGCGTCATGGCGAGCCAACGGAGTTCGAGCTGCTGACCGCGGTCGTCTTCGCGCGCTTCGCGGAGGTTCGACCAGACCTTGCGCTCGTGGAGGTCGGGCTCGGCGGCCGGCTCGACGCGACGCACGCCTGGGACGGGGGCGTGACGGTCGTCACCAACGTGGCCCTCGACCACACCGATCGGCTGGGTGGCACCGTGACCGCCATCGCCCGCGAGAAGGCGGCGATCATCGAACGCGGCGACCTGGCCGTGACCGGCGCCGCCGGCGACGGACTTGCGGTCATCCGCCGTCGAGCCCGCCGGCTCGGCGTCCCGCTGACAGAGGTGCGACCCGCCCCGCTCGTCGGCTGGGACCGGGATGGCATCGAAGTCGAGCTGCCCGGACTCGGCCGGACGCGGGTCGGGCTGCGTGGTCGCCACCAGGCGGCGAACGTCGCGGTCGCCGACGCGCTCCTGGATGCGCTCGACGAGATCGGGATTGCGAAGACTTCCAGTGAGGCACGACGCGCCGGCTATGCCACGGCGATCTGGCCCGGGCGCCTGGAGCTCCTGAGCGTCGAGGGCAGGGATGTCCTGCTCGATGGCGCACACAATCCGGCCGGTGCTGCCGCCCTCGCGGTCGCGCTCGACGACCTGCAGCCCTTCCTGGCCGATGGCCCCGTAACGCTCATCACGGCGTCGATGGCGGACAAGGACGTCGACGGGGTGATCGCTGCGCTCCTTGCCTCCAAGGTGCTCGCAGGCGCAACCGTCGTCTGCACGGGCCTGGACCTGCCTCGCGCGATGAGCGCTCCGGAACTGGCGGCACGCTGGCGCGCACAGCGGACGGGCGGCACCATCGTCGCCGAACCCGATCCGATCGCGGCAATCGATCGGGCTCTCGTCGGGAATGGGGCGGACAATGGACCCGTGGTGGTGGCCGGATCGCTCTATCTTGTCGGTGCGGTACGCGGGCACCTGGTCGACGACCCCGACCTGCGGGACCCCGTTCGATCCGAGGATGCATGACCGACCCTGCCACGCCCACCTCCCGATCCTTTGCGGCAGACCAGCCCGGGGGCGGCCGAGGCGCCACACGCATCGGCCCAGCCACCTTCCGCTGGGGCGAGCGGACCTACGTGATGGGGATCGTCAACGTCACGCCCGACTCCTTCTCTGGCGACGGGATACTCGGGAGGAACGGCCGGCCAAGCGACCCGGTCGGGGCCGCCGTGGGGCTCGGCTCCCGGATGGCCGACGAGGGCGCCGACCTGCTCGACGTCGGGGGCGAGTCGACTCGACCCGGGCACGCGCCCGTATCGCTCCATGATGAGCTGCAACGCATCGTGCCGGTCGTGACGGCCCTCCGCACCGCCCTCCCCGGCATGCCGTTGAGCGTCGACACGACAAAGCGCGAGGTCGCCGAGGCGGCGCTGGCGGCCGGCGCGAACCTGCTCAACGACATCTGGGCGGTGGGCTCGGACGATTCGCTTGCGCGGTTGGCAGCGGACCGCCAGGTGCCATTGGTGGTCATGCACAACCGGGCAGAGCCGAGGTACGACGACTTGCTGACCGAGGTGGTCGCCGATCTCAAGGCGGCCCTCGATCGAGCCGTCCGCATCGGCGTTCGCCCGGACAACCTGATCGTCGATCCAGGCTTCGGCTTCGGGAAAACGCCGGGCCAGAACCTTGAGATCGTTCGCCACCTCGCGGCACTCCGGGTCCTTGGCCACCCGATCCTGCTCGGTACCAGCCGAAAGTCCACCCTCGGACGGGTCCTCGGTCTTCCCGTCGAGGAGCGGCTCGAAGTGACCCTCGCGACGACCGCGCTCGGAATCGCGGGTGGGGCTGACATGATCCGCGTCCACGATGTGCGGGCCAACGTTCGCGCGGCTGCGGTCAGCGATGCGATCGTTCGGGCGAACTGGATTCCGGAACCCGGACAAGGAGGCCCCACCTGAGCGACCGGATCGTCCTCGCCAACATGCGCTTCCAGGGCCGCCACGGGTATTACGACCACGAGCTGCTCACGCCCCAGCCGTTCGAAGTGGACGTGGAGATCGTCCTGAACCTCCAGCCCGCCGGGATCGATGACGACCTCGCGAAGTCGGTCGACTACAGCCGCGTCTACGGCGCCGTGCGGCAGATCGTCGAATCGACCTCGTTTCGGCTGCTCGAGGCCCTGGCCGAGGCGATCAGCCACGAGCTGCTGGCCGACTTCGACGTCATCGAGGTGGGCGTCCGCGTCCGCAAGCCGAAGGTCAAGCTCGGCGGGCCGCTCGACCATGCCGGCGTGGAGATCTGGCGTCGTCGCTCGGCGGGCGACCGGCCCTGAGTCCGGGGCGCTCGGTCAGGGCGCCAGGATCGAAGGCGACGCTTCGGGCGGCGATGGAGGGAGGCTTGGCACCGGCGTCGGGGTTGGCGTTGGGACAGGTGTCGGCGTCGGGGTCGGTGCGGGCGTCGGTGTCGGCGTGGGCGCAGGAGTGGGTTCGGGGGTCGGAGTAGGTGTGGGCTCCGGAGTAGGTGTGGGCTCCGGGGTCGGTGTGGGCGTGGGTTCGGGCGTCGGGCTCGCTGACGGCGTCGGTTCGGGACCCGTCGAGATCGTGTAGTCGACCGTGGCGCCCTTGGCCACGAGCGTTCCTGCGGCCGGGTTCTGCCCCGACACCTGGCCGGCGGGAACGATCGGGTCGGATGCCTGCGTCGGCGTGCCAAAATTCAGGGCCGCATCGAGGATGGCCCGCAGCGCCTCCGACTCCGTCTTGAATTTGAGGTCCGGGACCGGAATGGTGCTGGCCGAGGTGGCCACCGTCACCTTGACCTCGCCGTTCTTCTGGATCGTCGCGCCGACGGCAACGTCCTGGGCGAGGATCGTGCCCGGCGGCTGGTCGGACGGCTCACCGACCTGGGTGAGCTTGATCCCTAGCTGGTCGGCCTTGGCGGTGGCATCGGAGATGAGCTGGCCCACGAAATTGGGAACGCTGACCTGGGCCGTGCTGCTGCTGGGAGCCGGGCCACCCCCCGAGACCAGCTTGAAAACCAGGAAGGCGATCGCCGCGAGCATCGCGATGGCGGCGATGCCAGTCAGCCAGACCACCGGACCCGGGCCGTTCGGCTCGCTGGGTCGAGGATCACGGTACGCGCTCCGACGGGGCGGTGGAGGCCGCCGCCCTGCCGCCGATCGATCGAGGACATCCCCAACGTCGCCGTCTGAAGGATCCCGGCCGGCATAGGCTTCGGGCGGATATGGGACCCTGCCCGGATTCGGTCGTGCGGTGCCGGAAACCACGTTCGGCGGGCTCCCCGCGGAGCCGGGAACGGCCGTTCCGAACGCCGCCCCGCGAGTCGAAGCCGCGACGCCGACGCCCGCCGCAAGGCTGGCAGCCGCAGCACCGGCGGCCGCAGCACCAGTCGCTGCCGCGGCAACATCCGTCGCCATGGCGGCGCCGCCCACACCGGCAGCACGCCTCACCGCTGGTTGCGCGCCGAGCCAAACCTCCAGGGCCTCGGCCATCGACGACGCGGAGGCGAACCTCTCAGCAGGCTCCCTGGCGAGGGCGGTCCGGGTGATCGCCGCGAGCTCTGCCGGGACCGTCTCGCGAACCGAGGCTGGATCGGGCGTCGGTCCGTAGAGCCGGGCGAGGGCGACCGATGCGGCGCTGTCGCCCTCCCACGGCCGGACCCCGGTGAGCATCTCGTAGAGGACGATGCCGAGGCTGTAGATGTCCGACGCGGCGGTCGCCGTCTCGCCGCGTGCCTGTTCCGGGCTGAAATAGTGGACCGACCCGAGCGTGGTCCCGGGCAGGGTGACCTGCGCTTCAGCCACGGCACGGGCGATCCCGAAGTCCACGACCTTGACCCGTCCGTCCCGCCCGATCAGGACGTTGCCAGGCTTCACGTCGCGGTGGACGATCCCCCGCTCATGGGCCGCTCCAAGCGCCCGTGCGATTGCCGCCGCGATTCGGGCCGCCTGGCGGGGCGGGAGGGCACCGCTCCGGCGAAGGATCGTCGCGAGGTCCTCGCCGTCCACCAGCTCCATCGCGATGAACGGACCCGAGGGGTCCTCGCCGTAGTCATGGACCGTGACGACATTGGGATGGCTCAGTGAGGCAGCGGCCTGCGCTTCCTGTCGAAAGCGGGACGAGAAGTCGGGGTCGCGCAGGTACTCGGTCCGAAGCAACTTGAGGGCCACATCGCGCCCGAGCCCGGTGTCGGCGGCCCGGTAGATGGTTGCCATTCCGCCCTGGCCCAGGAGCTCGGCCAGGCGATAGCGCCCCCCGAGAATCTGGCCGATCTCCGCCAAACGGCATGCCCCTCGCTAGACCGATGCGCGCCGTTCGTCCGGCGCGCTCCGATCGGAATCGTACCGCAGGATGCCGCCGTGACCGGCCGTCAGAGCTGGAGGCCCTGGAGATAGGCACGAAAGGCGGGGCCCAGGTCGGCACGCCCGAGGGCCAGCTCTACGGACGCCTGGAGCCAGCCCATTGTGGTGCCCGCGTCGTAGCGAGTGCCCTCGAACTCGTAGCCGAAGACTTCCTGCTCCTCCATCAGGGCAGCGATCGCGTCGGTCAGCTGGATCTCGCCGCCGGCGCCGCGTTGCGTTTGCTCGAGCTTGTCGAAGATCTTTGGCGTCAGGACGTAGCGCCCGATGATCGCCAGATTGGACGGCGCGTCCTTGGCCGCCGGCTTCTCGACCAGGCTGGTGACCCGGTGGAGTCGGCCGTGATCGAGCGGATCCACCGACGGCTCCGAGGCGATGACCCCGTACCGGCTCGTGTCCTCGGGCGAGACTTCCATCACCGCGATCACGGATCCGTGGTGCTGGTGGTAGGCATGGATGAGCTGGCCGATGCAGGGCCGCTCGCCGACAACCACGTCGTCCGGCAGGATGACGGCGAAGGGCTCGTGGCCGATGAGGTCCTTGGCCATGAGCACCGCATGACCGAGGCCGAGCTGCTCCTTCTGGCGAACGTAGGCCACCTGGGCAAGGTCGCTGATCGCGCGGACCTGGCGGAGCATCTCGATGTCGCCCTTCTCCTCGAGCAGGTGTTCGAGCTCGTACGAGAGGTCGAAGTGGTCCTCGATGGCGCGCTTCTGGCTCGAGGTGACGATGATCACCTGTTCGATCCCTGCGGCGACCGCCTCTTCGACGGCGTATTGGATGATCGGCTTGTCGACCAGCGGCAGCATTTCCTTGGGCTGCGCCTTCGTCGCAGGCAGGAAGCGGGTGCCCCAGCCAGCGGCAGGGAAGACAGCTTTGCGGACGCGCATCGAACCTCGGGGTGACGGACTGGGCTGGTCTCGAAGTATAACCCGGGCCTTCCGGACGACCCTTCTCAGCCCGGTCCGATCGACCTTGCAAATTCGCGAATCGCGAGGCTGAAGGGCCCCGGTCGATCGAGGTTGGAGAGGTGTCGTGCGCCGCGGAGGCGGACGCGGCGAGCATCGCGAGCGGCTGCCGCGAACGCGGGCGCGGAGAGCCGGAAGAGCAGGTCCCGGTCGCCATTCAGGATGAGCGTCGGACCCGGATAGGCGGCGAGTCGAGGCGCAAACCGCTGGCCGACGAGCGATCGCAGCGCCTCCGCACCGGCAGCGTGCCAGAACCCGCCGGCCACGATCGGCTCGGCGATGGCCGGCCCATAGCGGGACCGAAGTACCCACGCGGTGAGTCGGTCAAGGCGCGGACCGTCGAAGCGCGTCATGCTGCCGGCCAGTGCTCGATACGGCAAGGCGCGGACCCCGGCCGGCTCCGCGGATGCCCCGCAGATGACCAGGCCACGGATCAGCTCCGGCTGGCTGGCCGCGAGGGTCATCGCCACATACCCGCCGAGCGACAGGCCGACCACCACGGCGCGGCCGCCCGCGG
>JAXDKX010000152.1:0-3323 GCA_034666905.1 Chloroflexota bacterium
TGTGCGAAAGGTGAGGACGGACAGCACCGGCCCGAAGTTCTCCTCGCGCGCGATCCTAGGGCTCTGGGCGACGTTCGTGAATAGCGTCGGCCGGAAAAAGTACCCACGGTCCGGCAGGTCGCAGGCCGGCTGGTAGAGCTCTGCACCCTCGGCGACGCCCGACGCGACGAGCTCCGTGATCTTGTCGAGCTGGCTCTTCGAGTTGATCGCCCCGACGTCCGTGTTCTTGTCGAGGGGATCACCAACGCGAATCGTGGCAAGGCGATCCTTCAGCTTGTCGACCAATGGCTCGACGATCGACTCCTGGGCGAGCAGTCGTGAGCCGGCGCAGCACACTTCGCCCTGATTGAAGTAGATCCCGTTCACGATGCCCTCCACCGCCTGGTCGAGCGGGGCGTCGTCGAAGACGATGTTGGCGGCCTTGCCGCCGAGCTCCAGGGTGAGCGCCTTGTCGGTGCCGGCGACCCCCCGGGCGATCCGCTTGCCGATCTCGGTCGAACCGGTGAACGCGACCTTGTCGATCCCGGGGTGGGTGACCATGGCCATCCCGATCTCGCCGGGCCCCGTGATGATGTTGACGACGCCGGGCGGGAGGTCGGCCTGGCGGCAGACATCGGCAAACAGCAGGGCCGACAGTGGGGTCGTGGAGGCGGGTTTCAGGACGACCGTGTTGCCGGCGGCCAGGGCCGGCGCGATCTTCCAGGCCAGCATCAACAGCGGAAAATTCCAGGGGATGATCTGCGCTGCCACACCGAGCGGCCGGGCGATCCGTCCCGGGAAGGCGTACTCGAGCTTGTCGGCCCAGCCCGCGTAATACCAGAAGTGGGCCGCCGCCAGGGGCACGTCGACGTCGCGGCTCTCCTTGATCGGCTTGCCAGAATCCATCGATTCGAGCACCGCGAATTCGCGCGAGCGCTCCTGGAGGATGCGGGCGATCCGGAACAGGTACTTGGCACGTTCCTTGCCGGACAGCACACCCCAGCTCCGGCGCTGAGCGCGGCGGGCCGCTCGGACGGCCCGGTCGACGTCCGCCGTGGTCGCCCTGGCGACGCGTGCGAGGGTTTCCTCGGTGGCCGGGTCGATGGAAGCGAACGTCCCGCCATCGGAAGCGGGCACGTCGCGCCCGTTGATGAACAGGCCGTAGCGCTCCTTGAGCGTGACGAGGTCTCGCGCTTCAGGAGCCGGCGCGTACTCCCACGGGATCGCCTGGCCGTCGCCGAGTCCCCAGCTCGATGGCGCTCGTTCGGTCGAGCGAACCAGGCGGGTGTCGGTCTGCGTGGCCATGGCGGCCATTATGTCACCGAGGTCCCGCGGACCCGGTCGCGACGAGGCGGCCGATCAGGGCGTCGTCCAGGCGACCTCACTCCGGTGCGGAGGATCGGCACCCGGACGGAGGCAGGTGCGAACGGCCACGTCGATCGCGAGGCTCACGGCGTCGCGTACGGCGGCCTGGTCGGCCAGTTCCGGGCGTCCGAACCCGCGATCCACCCATCGAGCGAGGAAGCCGCCGCCGAAGGCGTCACCGGCGCCGACAGTGTCGACGACCGTCACCTTTGGCACGGGGAGCTCAAATTCGAACTCGGGGGCGAACACCGAGACCGCCGATCCTCCATCGGTCAGCAACACGATGGCGCAGCCATCGGAAAGCAGGGTGCGTGACGCGTCAGTGGGGCCGACATCCGGAGCAAGGTATGCCAGGTCGTCTGCACTGACCTTGACGATGTCGGCGCGCGCGAAGACGCTGCGGAGGCGCCTCAGATACGCAGCGCGATCCCGAATGACGCGGGGTCGACAGTTTGGATCGACCATCACCAGGGTCTCGGGACCCGCCTGTGCGATCCCAGCCGCGAGCGCCGAGGCGATCGGCTCGACCACGAGGCCGAGCGTCCCGACATGGACCACGCGTGGCGTATTCCGAAGCGCTGCCAGCACGTCGTCCAGGCCGAGCGTGGGCGCCGATGTCTCGGCGAGATGAAACCGGTATGAGGCAGCGCCGTCCGCGTCGAGTTCAGCGACGGCCAGCGTGGTCGGCACATCCGTCGAGGCCACCCATCGAAGGTCGACGCCGTCGTCCGTGAGCGCGGTGGCCAACATTCCACCGAATCGATCCGTCGAGAGCCGACCGAGAAAGGCCACGTCGACCCCGAGCCGGCCGACCGTCCGTGCCGTGTTGAATGGCCCACCGCCCGGGATTGCCGTCAGGTGTCCGTCCGGGTGCAGGATCAGATCGATGAGCGCCTCGCCGGCGACGACGATCACGGCGTCAACCCACGGCCGGGGCGGTCCAGCCTTGCGCACCGGTCATGATCGCCACGGCATCGGAGGGAGTGTGGGACGACGGCGTGATGACCGCGATACGACGCCCAAGACGCTGGATATGAATCCGGTCGGCCACCTCGAAGACGTTCGGCATGTTGTGGCTGATGAGAATGACCGGCAGGCCGCGATCCCGAAGCTCGCGGATCAGCTTCAATACCTGGCCCGACTCCCTGACCCCAAGCGCCGCGGTCGGCTCGTCGAGGATGATGACCTTGCTTCCGAACGCGGCGGCCCGAGCAACCGCCACGGCCTGGCGCTGGCCGCCAGAAAGCGATTCCACGGCCTGCGTGATGCTCTGGATCGTGCCGATTCCCAGGTCGCGGAGCTGCTCCCTGGCGCGACGCCGCATCTCGCCGTGGTCGAGCATCCGCAGGACGCTGCCGAGGGGCCCGGGCCGGCGGATCTCGCGACCGAGGTAGATGTTGCTCGCGATGTCCAGGGCGGGGGCCAGCGCTAGTGACTGGTACACGGTTTCGATTCCTGCCGCGCGGGCATCCTGGGGACGCCGCAACGTGACCGGGCGCCCTTCGATCAGAATGTCGCCGGCATCCGGGATCATCGCTCCGGATAGGCATTTGATGAGCGTGGACTTGCCGGCACCGTTGTCGCCGATCACGGCCAGCACTTCGCCGGGATAGAGCTCGAGGTCGGCCCCATCGAGGCCGACGACCCTCCCGAACGTCTTGATCAGGCCGATGGCCTGGATAACCGGCGTACGCGCATCGACGACAGCGCTCATGCCCGCACACGCCGGATCCATTGATCGGTGGCGACCGCCACGATCACCAGGACGCCGACGACAAGCGTCTGGTACAGCACGTCCACCCCGGCGAGGGCCAGACCGTTGCGGAAAACGCCGACGATCAATGCGCCGAGGAGGCTCCCTACAATGATCCCGCGGCCTCCGAACAGGCTGGTCCCGCCGATGACGACGGCGGTGATGCTGTCGAGGTTGGCCTCGCTCCCAGCGTTCGGGCTGGCCGCTCCGACGCGCCCGATGAGTA
>JAXDKX010000153.1:0-2610 GCA_034666905.1 Chloroflexota bacterium
CTTCGCGCGATGACGGTGCGATACTCCGGTTGGAGGTCGCTCTCGTGACCCGTCACCTCGCTCGCCGCCCGCCATACCTGCCGATCCTGCTGGCCCTGTTCGGGACGATCCTGATCGCCGCCGGCGCACGCGGGGTGAGCCGCGAGGTGGTCGTCCTGCCCACCACAGGCATCGTCGACGAGGGGATGGCTCGCTACCTGGCCGACGGAATCGCCCGGGCCGAGCGCGACGGCGCGGCGGCCGTGGTCATCAAGCTCAACACCCCCGGTGGCAGCCTTTTCGCGACCAACGACATCGTGGGGACGCTGCTCGAGGCGAAGGTGCCGACGATCGTGTGGGTCGCGCCTGCCGGCGGGTTTGCGGCAAGTGCAGGGACGTTCATCACGTTGGCCGCGAACATCGCGGTCATGGCGCCCGGTACGAGCATCGGGGCGGCGTCGCCGGTGAGCGGTGAAGGCCAGGACATCACTGGAACCGAGGGCGACAAGGTTCGCAACGACGCGATCGCGAAGATCACCGCGATCGCCGAAGCTCGCCATCGCAACGTGGACTGGGCGGTGTCGGCCGTCAGGGATGCGAAGTCGTCGCCGGTCAGCGAAGCCGTCAAGGTCGGGGCGGTCGACGGTGAGGCGGCCTCCCTCGACGAGGTCCTCGCCTTTGCCAACGGTCGACAGGTCGAAGTGGGCGGTCAGACGTTCGCGCTCGACCTGACCGGGGCCAATCCCATCGAGCTCGGGATGAACCCGTTCCAGTCGTTCATCCGGCTGCTGTCCGACCCGACGATCGCCTTCCTCCTGCTCACCGCGGGCTCGGCCGGCCTCATCGCCGAGTTGTGGAGCCCCAACTTCGTGACAGGAATCCTGGGTGGCCTGGCGATCGTCCTGGCGTTCATCGGGCTGGGCGCCCTCCCGCTGAACGTGGGTGGCCTGATCCTCATCGTGCTGGCGATGGTCCTCTTCGGATTGGAGGTGACCGTGACCAGCCACGGCCTCCTCGGGTTCGGCGGGCTGGTCTGCTTCGCCCTGGGTGCATCGGCCCTCTTCACGGAGCCCGGCGACCCGTTCGAGCCCGTCGCGAGAGTTGCGCCTGCGGTCATCGCGACCACGACCGTCACGGCGGCGATCTTCCTGGCCCTCATCGTCTGGGCCGCGCTGCGCAGTCGGGACATGCCGTCGCCGGCGGGCATCGTGGGCTCATCGCCGACCCTGCCGGCGGGGTCGGTCGGCGTCGTGCGCCGGCCGATCGAACCGCTGGGGTCGATCCACGCCGCCGGCGAGGAATGGTCCGCGCGCTCGACCGATGGCCGGCCATTGGAACGGGGCGCCAAGGTTCGCGTGGTTTCGACGGAAGGCCTGACCCTTTTGGTCGAAGCCGATCCGTCATCATCGTCGGAGTCCTGATCGAACGGAGGTCCAGGTGGAAATCACGGTTCTGGCCGCAGTCGTCGCGTTTCTCGTCGTCGTTCTGCTCGTGATCGTCTACCTGTCGATTCGCGTGGTCCAGCAGTACGAGAAGATGGTCGTCTTCCGACTGGGTCGCACGAACGAGAAGATGGTGCGCGACCCGGGGCTCCGGTTCCTCATCCCGATCATCGATCGCCCGGTCAAGGTGGACGTCCGAGAGCAGTTCATCGAGGTCCCCAGCCAGACGACGATCACCAGGGACAATGCGCCGATCAGCGTCGACTTCCTGATCTACTGGCGAATCTCGGACCCGCTCCGGAGCGTCGTCAACGTCGCCAACTTCCCCGGCGCGCTCCAGGGCGTCGCGACGACGACCCTCCGCGCGGTCATCGGCGACATCCTCCTCGACGAGGTGCTGTCCAAGCGGGAACAGATCAACGAGGTCCTCCGGACCAAGCTCGACGAGGTGACCGAGCGCTGGGGCGGCAAGGTGACCACGGTCGAGATCCGCGAGATCACCCCGCCCCGCGACGTCCAGGACGCGATGAACCGGCAGCTCTCTGCGGAGCGGACCCGACGCGCCGTGATCACCGAATCGGAAGGTTCGCGGCAGGCCGCGATCAACGTGGCCGAGGGCCAGAAGCAGTCCGAGATCCTCAAGGCCGAAGGCGAGCGTCAGGCCGCGATCCTGCGTGCCGAGGGCTTCAGCGAGGCACTGACCCGGATCTTCCAGGCGGCCACGGGCATCGACCAGAAGACGATGTCGCTGCAGTACCTCGAGGCGCTCAAGGCCCTCGGCGCCGGACCCGCCACCAAGTTCGTCATCCCGATGGAGTTCACCCGGTTGCTTGATCCGTTCATGGACTTCCTGACGCCCGGATCGACCGAGTCCGTCAATCCGACCACGCCGAAGGCGTGATTCGCCGAGTCATCCTGGCTGGTGGTGGGCTCGCACTCTCGGTAGCATCGTTCGGCTTCCTCACCAGGCGTGCGAGCCAGCGCCTCCTCAACGCACCTCGGGTCGCTCCGTCCGAAGCTGGCCTGCGGCCGGCGCTCGATGCCCTAGGGGGTGAGATCGTCCGGTTCCGTTCACGCGATGGCCTTCGACTCGGGGCTCGTTGGCTCGAGCCCGACCGCGGGGACCCGGACTGGGAGGTCGACTCGCACGAGGCCATCGTCCTGCTCCACGGCTGGTCCGGCTCCATCG
>JAXDKX010000154.1:0-2582 GCA_034666905.1 Chloroflexota bacterium
CCATCGGCCAGCCCCGGGGAACCATGCCGCAGACGGTCGCGACCAGTTCGGACGCCGCCCCGACCGCCACCGTCTCCGGATCTACCGAGCGCGGTCCGAGCATTCGGAGCCACCTGACCGGCCTCGACGGCCTCCGTGCGATTGCGGTCCTCGCCGTGCTTGCCTACCACGCCGGGTTCGACCAGGCACCCGGCGGCTTCCTGGGCGTCGAGGTCTTCTTCGTGATCAGCGGCTACCTGATCACGGCCCTGCTCCTTGCCGAGCACCAGCGCCTGGGCCGGATCGACGTCGTCCGTTTCTGGTTGCGCCGAGCCCGACGACTGCTGCCTGCGCTCTTCTTCCTGCTCGCGGCAACCCTGGCCATCGCCGTCGTTCTCGTGCCCGACGAGATCGCCAGGTTGCGGACCGACGCGGTGGCCGCGCTCGCGTACGTCACCAACTGGCACCTGATCGCGGGCGATCAGTCCTACTTCGACACGATCGGTCGGCCATCGCTCTTCATGCACCTCTGGTCGCTGGCGATCGAGGAGCAGTTCTACCTGGCCTGGCCGGTGGTCCTCGCTGTCCTGTTGCTGGCCGGTCGCCGGGCCGGGCTTGCGCTGACCGTCGCAGGAGCCATTGGCTCCGCGGTCTGGATGGCGATCCTGTTCGACCCATCTGGCGATCCGTCCCGGGTCTACTACGGGACGGATACCCGGCTGACCGGGCTCCTGATCGGTGCGGCGCTGGCGTTCGTCTGGGTGCCGGTGGTGGCGCCGGCGACCGGTGCGGTCGGTGCGGCCATCCCGAGGCTTTGGACCAGCCGCCGGCTGGGCCGGCTGCTCGATCTTGTCGGGATTGCCGGCCTTGCCGTCGTCGGCGGATTCTTCGTCGCGGCGGACGCGTTCGAGCCGTTCCTCTATCGCGGTGGCCTCGCCCTCCTGGCGTTCGCGACGGCAGCCGTGATCGCTGCGGCAGTCCATCCCCGGGCCCGCATCGGCAGCCTGATGGATCGCGGTCCGATGCATTGGATCGGGACGCGCTCGTACGCGATCTACCTGTGGCACTGGCCGATCTTCACGTTGTCCCGACCGGATCTCGACGTGACGCTCGATCCGCTTTCCCTGCTTGTCCTGCGACTCGGCCTGACCGCGGTCGCCGCCGAGATCTCGTATCGGTTCGTGGAGTCGCCCATTCGGACTGGCGCACTCGGCCGGGCGTGGAGGCACCCGGCGTCCGCCGAGCCCGGCACCGGGCGGTCGCCGAGGCGCTGGGCGGCGCCGGTTCGGGCAGGAGCCCTGGCCGTCGTCCTCTCCGCCGTCCTGGTTTCGGTCGCCATGGCCACACCACCCGGGGTGCCGGATGGCATGGTCACCGGCTCGATCGACGGGATCGTCCTGCCTGTCGACCCGGCCTCGCCGGCTGCGGCGACGGCGTCCGTTGCCCCGGGCGCGGCCTCTGCCAGTCCGACGCCGGCGGGACCCTCGGACGCCCAGCTGGCCAGTTCGAGTCCGGCCAGCCAGGCGAGTCCGTCACCGGCCGCGACGCCAACCGCTCGATCCACGATCCTGGCGTTCGGCGAGTCGGTGATGCTCCAGGGCGCCAGGGCGCTCGCCCACGATCTCGGGCCTGTTCGGGTCGATGCCGCGGTCGGTCGCCAGATCGGCCAGGGGATCAAGCTCCTCGAGAAGCGCCAGGCGGCAGGCACCCTGGCCGATACCGTGATCGTCCAGCTCGGCGACAACGGACCGTTCGCGGATGGCCAGTTCGACGAGATCATGGCCGCCCTCCGCGACGTCCCGACGGTGGTCTGGATCAACGTCCGCGTCCCGCGCGACTGGGAAGCGCACAACAACCGGATCATCGCGAGCGGCGTCAGCCACTACCCGAACGCCCGGATGGTGGACTGGAACACCGCCACCATCGGCCGGCCGGACCTGTTCTGGGACGACGGCTATCACCCCCGGCCCGAGGGAGCCAAGCTCTACGCCGACCTCGTGGCGGCGGCGCTGCACTAGCAACGGGTTCTGGCCCCCGACCGGGGCGGGCGGCGTCAGCTTCCCGCGAGGATCTCCCGCTTGCGACGGGCGACGAACGCATCGAGGGCTTCGGCGATCGGTGGATCGAGCGCCGGTGGCACCGCGTCGAGGAGGAGGCGCTTCCAGATCGCGTTGGCCCGCTCGGTCGCGGTATGCGAGCCATCTGCCTGCCACGTCTCGAAGTTCCGCCAGTCCGAGAGCAGCGGCCGGTAGAAGGCCGTCTCGTAGCGCTCGAGCGTGTGGGCCGTCCCGAAGAAGTGGCCGCCCGGCCCGACGTCGGCGATGGCCTCGAAGCCGAGGCTCGCCTCGTCGACGGCAAGCGGCTGCAGTACCTCGGACATCATCTGCAGGATCTCGGCGTCGACGATCAGCTTCTCGAAGGAGGCGGTCAGCCCACCCTCGAGCCAGCCGGCGCCCTGGTAGAGCAGGTTGACCCCGCCCATCACCGCGCCCCACACGGCCATCTCGGATTCGTAGGCGGCCTGGGCGTCGACGACCGGTGACGCGGTCGCGTTCGACGACCGCCACGGCAGCCGATACCGCCGCGCCATCTGGCCCGACGCG
>JAXDKX010000155.1:0-6425 GCA_034666905.1 Chloroflexota bacterium
ACCGCGCTCACCCGGCTTCGCCTCATCGATTCCAGGCCGACGACGACCGGGGTGCTGATCCTCACCTATCAGCCGGAAGCGTCTCCAACCTGAGCAACCTCGAGCCTGAGGTCGGCGTTGCGAGGGCGGCCGATGGCGTCACCATTGCGTGGACATCGGTCGGGAGCGGCCCGACGCTGATCTACCTGCCTGGCGTCCCGTTCTCGAACACCGAGGCCGAATGGCGGGTCCCCGTCCTCCGGCGCGGGTACACCGAGCTGGGCGAGCACCTTCGGTTCATCCAGTACGACGGGCGAGGGACCGGTCGCTCGCAGCGTGACGTGGCCGACATGTCGCTCGAGGCGTTTCTCCTCGACCTCGACGCCGTTGTCCAGGCCTCGGGTGTGGACGATGTGGTCCTGCTCGGTTTCTACCATTCGTCCACGCACGCGATCGCCTGGGCCGCTCGCCACCCGGAACGCGTCCGGGGGCTGATCCTGTTCGGCGGGTTCACGCGCGGCAGGGACGCGTTGAGCGAACCCGCGACCCAGGCACTCCTCAGTCTGATCGAACGCGACTGGAACACCTTCGTCGAATCGGTGGCCCACGCCTGGCTTGGCTGGCCGGTCGGCGACGACGGCCGGCTCGCCGCCGACTGGTTCCGAACCTCGACGACGCCCGCCGTGGCGAGGGCCACGCTCCAGGCAGCCGGCGAGATCGACGTGACTGCCGAGGCCGCACGGGTCGCCTGCCCGGTGCTCGTCCTTCACCGGGCCGACGCAACGGTCATCCCGTTCGAGGTCTCGGCCGAGCTCGCCCGGACCCTGCCCGGTGCGCGCCTCGAAATGCTCCCGGGGACGTCGGCAAGCCTGTTCCACGAGGGGACGGAGCTGGTCGTGGATCGGCTGATCGCCTTCGTGCGGGATCCGATGGCTCCGCCAGCCCGGGCCACCGACACAAGACGGTCGCCCCCCGAGCGGGGCTCAGGCGGTCTGTCGCCTCGCGAGATCGAGGTGCTTCGGCTGCTCGCTGGCGGCGAGACCAACGGCCAGATCGGGGCTCGGCTGGGCATCTCCATCAACACGGTTGAGCGCCACGTCGTCAACCTGTACCGCAAGATCGATGCTCGCGGCCGCGCCGACGCGACCGCCTGGGCGCTCCGAAACCGGATCGCCTGAGGACCCGGCCCGGCGCCGTCCATCACGGGTTTCCGTGATCGCGCGCTGACGGGATACCGGGAAGTCACGCCCCGACCTCCCGCGCATGATCCCTGCATGAACACCACAACGACAGATTTCGCCGCCAGCCCGCCCCGTCGCAGCGGTCCCCTCCGCCGGTTCGTCCGCGCGTTCGGACCGATTGCCAAGCCCGTCGCCGGAACCCGCATCTTCCCGCTCTGGGCGGTCCTCCGCCACACCGGCCGGACGTCGGGGACGGCCTACGCAACCCCTATCGTGGCGCTCGGGACGCCCGACGGGTTCATGATCCCGCTCCCGTTCGGCGCCGCGACCCAATGGGCCAGGAACCTGTTCGCCGCGGGCGGCGGGTCCATCCGCGTGTCGGGCCGCGAGCACCTGATCGTCGAACCGCAGGTCGTCGACCTCGAAGCGGCCGCGACCTACCTGCCGCCGCCGATCCGGTTTGTTGCCGCTCGCATCGGGCTGCGCGAGTTCGTCCTGGTCCGTCGCGTCTCGAGCTGAGCCCACTCCCCTGCCTCCCCGCCGGCCCAGGTTCCGGCACACCTGCCCCTGGCATCAACGATCGCGCACTACCATCTGCTCCTCGAAGGAAGAGGAGCCCCGATGGAGACGATCGCTGTCGTGCTCAGTGTCAAGCCCGACGCCGTCGAGGTGTTCGAGCATGGGTTCCGGGAGCACGAGCTGCCGATCTGGGAGGACTTCCAGGCACGCGGGATCCTCGTTCGGGCATCGATCACCAGGATGGACATCTCGTCCGCACCGAACGGTGACGCGGTCCAGTACCTGATCGTCGCCGTGTTCGCGACCGGCGAGGGTCACCATCTCCACGACGCCGATCCGCGATTCAGGGCCTGGAACGAGCTGGCCGACGCCTACCAGGTCGCGGATGGCATGGCGTTCGGCGGCGAGACGTTCCTGCAGGTCCCGGGGTGACCCCAGCGGTCCTGCGCCTCATCTCGATCGCCGACCGACCCGGCGACGACGACGATCTGCGCCTGCGGAAGCGGGTCGGGGTTGCCGCTGGATACGCGACGATCCTGGCCCCGCTCGGCCTGCCGATCGTCGTTGGCGGCCAGCTCATCGGCTGGTTGCTCGCGCTGGCTCTGTCCATCTCCAGCGTGGCGAACCTCGTCATGCTCGCGAGCTCGAGGCGGTTCGACCGGTACGTCCTGTTCCTGATTGGCTGCGGGCCGGTCTTCGTCCTGGCGGCGAACGCGCTCGCCGGAGGTGTGACCTCGAGCAGCGGCACGATCGTCTGGGCCTTCCTCTCTCCTGCCTATGCACTCCTGGCCCTCGGCCCTCGGCGCGCCACGCCCTGGTTCGTGGTCTTCCTCGCGACGCTCCTGATCGCCGTTGCCGTCGATCCCCTCCTGCGAGAATCCTTCGCGCCGCCACCGTACGTTGTGCAGCTGGTCTTCTACGCCCAAAACGTGGGCGTGCCGCTGACGATCATCTTCGTCCTGCTTCGGTACACCGATCTTCGCCGGCGCGACGCCGAGGCGCGTTCGGAGGAGCTGCTGACGAACGCGATCCCCGCCTCGATCGCGACGCGCCTGAAGCATGGCGAGACCAGGATCGCCGAGTCGTATCCCTCGACGACCGTCGTCTTCGCTGACATCGTCGGTTTCACGCCGTGGGCCCAGCGGACGGACCCGGCCCGGGTCGTCGATCTGCTCGACGATCTCTTCAGCCGATTCGATTCCGTCGCGGCCGACCATGGCATCGAGAAGATCAAGACCGTCGGCGATGCGTACATGGCTGCGGCCGGTGCACCCGAGGCCCGCGCCGACCACGCCGACGCCGCCCTGGACTTCGGGCGGGCGATGCTGTCGGAAGTGGGGGCCTGGCGCACGGCCAACGAGATCGACCTGCAGGTCCGCATCGGAATGGCCAGTGGCGGCGTCGTCGGTGGGGTCATCGGCAGTCGCCGAATCCTCTTCGACCTGTGGGGCGACACGGTGAACACCGCCGCGCGCATGGAGTCGTCGGGCGTCCCCGGGCGGATCCATCTCGCCGCCTCCACTCGCGAGCTCCTCGCCGATCGCCGCACCTTTGAAGAACGGCATGTCGAGGTCAAGGGACTTGGGCAAATGACCACCTACCTCGTGGTCGACGACTAGGATCCGACCCGCGGCCCGTACCACACCACCGACCCGATGGCCACCGCGACGACCCCGACGGCCGCGATCCCGATTACGGCCGGCCCCGAGATCGCGTCTCCGAGCGGCCCCGCGATCAGGATGGGGACGAGACTGGTCGCGCTGATGATCGAGGCCAGGACACCGAACACCCGGCCACGGACCGCAGCCGGCATGTTCTCGAACAAGGCGGTCTGGGCGGAGACGGTCACGATCGCGTAGGCGGTGCCAGCGAAGAAGGCCAGGACGACGACGAGCGGGACCACCGGCACGGCCGCCGCCGCGCCGACCCCGGCGACAAGCGAGATCGTGACCGAGAGCGTCCCGAACACGATCAGTCCGATCTCCCCTGCCCGCCTCCGCGAAACGCGCCCTTCGAGCCGCCGCAGCCCGAACACCCCGGCCACGACGCCGAGCCCGAGCGGCAGGACGATGACGATCAGGTCCTTCGGGTCCAGGCCAAGGGACGATGCCAGGTTCGGCCCGAGCACGCCGATCACCCCGACGAGCGACGCGGATGTCGCCAGATGGACCAGCGGCCGGCTCACCTCGCGGTTGCCGCTGATCGCGGCGAGCCCTTCGCGGAGCTGGCGGGCCGGTTCGTTGATCGCCCGACGGGCGATCCCCGGCTCGATTGCGACCGGGGGCGCCGAGGGCAGGAGGAAGGTCGCGAGCGTCGCGGCGGTATAGAGGATGACCACCACGCCCAGCACGAATGATGGCCCGGCGAATGCGACCATCAACGGCCCGAGGAAGGCGAACCCGACGGCGAACGACGCCTGGAGCGTCAGGTTGAAGATGCCCATCGCCGTCTCGAGCTGGGGCTTCGGGACGATTCTCGGAATCATCGACGCCTCGGCCGGCGTCAGCATCACGGTTGTCAGGCTGATCCCGAGGTTCAGGACGAGCAGCAGCGCGACGTTCGCGCCGGCCAGCGCCAGGCCCAGGGTCAGCAGCGTCCGGATCGCGTTCGGGACGATCAGGGCCCAGCGGACGTCGAGCCGGTCGACGAGAACGCCGGCCATCGCGGCCAGGAGGATCGTCGGGATGAGGAATGACATGACCAGGGCGCTGACGGCCGCGTTGGAGCGGGTCGTGGCGAAGACGAGGATCGTCAGCGCGTAGAGCGCCATGTTGCCGCCGACCTGCGTCGCTGCCTGGATGAACCAGAGCCGAGCGAAGGCGGGGTCGCGCAGGATCGAGCCCGGGGATCTCGCTGTCACCGCACGTATTTTGACGGGCGGGTCGCGCGAGCGGCCGACTATGCTGCGGACGTGGCGTCGCCCCAGACCGGCATCTTCGCACTCGGCACGATGTCCCACGCCTACCTCGAGCTCGACAAGCGCCCCGAGGCTGACTGGAGTGCGCTGGTCAGGACGGTCGCGAGCCTGCGGGAACCGCGCACGACGATCGGCGGCGTCAACCTCGTGGCGGGTTTTCGGCCCGAGCTCTGGGCGGCGGTCGCACCAACGGCCGCTCCGCCCGGCCTCATTGGCTTTACCCAACCGGTCGTTGGCGCCGGCGGGTATACCCTGCCGGCGACCCAGCACGACATCGTGGTCTGGCTGGCGGGCGCGGCCTATGACGTCGTCTTCGACCTTTCACGAGGGGTCATGGCGGCTCTCGCCCCGTACGCAACGCTCGAGCACGAGATCGTCGGCTGGCCGTATCACCGGGATCTCGATCTGACCGGCTTCGAGGACGGCACCGAGAACCCCACCCTCGTGGAGGCGACCACGGCCGCCATCCTGGAGCCGGGCACGCCCGGCGAGGGCGGCAGCGTCCTGCTGCTCCAGCAGTGGGAGCACGATGCGACGAGCTGGGAAACGTTGCCGACCGTTGAGCAGGAGCTGGTGATGGGGCGACGGAAGCTCGACGGCAAGGAGCTCGATCCCAGGCCCGGGACCTCGCATGTCGCCCGGACGGACCAGGAGCGGTTCGGCCAGATCTTTCGGAGGAACATCGGCTACGGAACGCTGGCGCATCACGGAACGATCTTCGTGGGGTTCAGCCGGGATCGCGACCGGCTCGACGCGATGCTGGACAGCATGGTCGGCCGCGCGGACGGGAGCCGGGACCGACTGACCGACTTTGCCCACGCCGTGACCGGCGCGTACTACTTCGTGCCGTCCGCTGAAGCGCTCGCGACGTTCGCAGCCGAATCCACGGACTAGGCGATGCCGTCGCTGACCATCGAGGACCGGACGTCGACCGGCGACCCGACGGGTTCGATCACGCTGCCAGGCCTGCCCGATCGGATCACGCTCCGCGAGCTGATCCGCCTGCGGGTCCGCGAGGAGGTGGCCCGGTACAACCTCGGGCCGTCGGGCCTGTTTCGGGGCCTCGTCCAGCCAGGAGGCTCGGAGGCCGCCGGTGGCGGTTTCAGGATGCCGGACCGCCAGGCGATCGACTGGCAGGCCCAGGCCGACGTCGCGATCGAGCGTTTCCTGGCGAACGCCTATTTCGTCCTGGTGAACGGCAAACAGGTGACAGATCTGGAAACGAGGCTCGATCTCACGCACGAGCACCTGGCCGTCCGGTTCATCAGGCTCCCGCCCCTGGCCGGCAGCTGAGGTGGTCGATCCGGCCGCGATCCCCGAGCTGACGCTCGAAGAGCATCGACGTCGAGCCGGCGCGGCCGTCGAGGACGCGGTGCGAGCCGTTCGCCTGGGACGATTCGGAACGGCGATGAGGCAGATCCCCGAGGTGGTGGCGCTCCACGCTCTGGCTCCCGAGGAACAGCGTTCGATCGTAATCGAGCTGCTCGCCCGGGCGGTCGGCCTGAGCCCGGACGGTACGCGGCCAATCGACACGAGCGGGCTGCTGCTCCAATCGGCCGTCACGCAGCTCTACGGGACATTTGCCAATCGAGCCATCCCGTACACCCGCGGCGACGCCGAGATCCTGCTCGAGCTGGCCGCCATGGCAATCCGGAGCTCGCGGCGGAACGGCCTCGAGTGGATGGCGCTGGACCTCGTACCGCAGCCGATCGCGGCCCTCGAGCGCAGCGTCAACACGGACGGGATCGGGGACCTCGCCGTCTCGATCCAGGAAGCCGCCGAGCTGCTCGGCCATCTCGAGCACTACGACCGCACGAAGGCCGAGCGAT
>JAXDKX010000156.1:0-11674 GCA_034666905.1 Chloroflexota bacterium
CGCGACTTCAGCTGGGCCATCAACGACGCCTGGGCCCGGTCGTTGCGAGCGACCATGAGGAGGCCGCTCGTGTCGCGGTCAAGGCGGTGGACGATGCCTGGACGCTGGACGCCCGCGATCCCACCCCAGGCGGTTCCGCCGCCGTGCGCCAGCAGCGCATGGACCAGCGTCCCGTCGGCATGGCCGGGCGCCGGATGGACGACGAGCCCGGCTGGCTTGTCGATGATCACGAGGTCGTCGTCCTCGTAGACCACGTGGAGGGCGATCTCCGGTGCCGGCGTCAGGTCGAGGGGGGTCGCCTCCGGGACCTCGAGCCGTAGTTCGGTTCCGGCGCCCACGATGGCATTGGCTCGCAGGGCGGCTCCGGCGGAGGTCAGCCGCCCATCGGAGATGAGCTTCTGGACGTAGCTTCGGGACAGTCCCGTCGCGTCGGCGACGTAGCGGTCGACGCGCCCTCCCGGGCCGTCGGGGACCCGCAGGACTCGGACGCCGGGAACAGCCGAGGCATCAACCATCGGCACGGACGTCCACGATGCGAGCGAGATTGGGGACGATCGCCACGGCCACGAGGAGGACGATCGAGGTGCTGATTGCCGCGTCGGCGACGTTGAACGTGTACCAGCGCAGATTGCCGACGCCGATGTCCACGAAGTCGACGACGTAGCCGAGCCGCAACCGGTCGATGACGTTTCCGACGGCGCCGCCGAGAAGCAGGCCAAGGGCGATCGACAGGTACAGGCTGCGTCCCGAGCGTCCGTGATA
The DNA here is from genome assembly GCA_034666905.1 of Chloroflexota bacterium. GTDB lineage: Bacteria > Chloroflexota > Limnocylindria > Limnocylindrales > CSP1-4 > SPCO01. The sequence goes on from JAXDKX010000156.1 coordinate 763, forward strand.
CGCGACGATCAGGCCAATGACGCCGAGCGAGACGAGTCCGAACAGGAGCGCCTGATCGCGGAACAGGCCGAAGAGGGCCCCGGAATTCTGGCTGAAGACCAGTCGGACGGCATCGCCGATGACCTTCACGGTCTCCCGCGGGGCGAGATTGGCCACCAGCCATGCCTTGGTCAGTTGATCGAGGACCACGACGATGACGGCCAGCCCCAGGAAGGTCCCCCAATGGGCGCGGCCCCCCACGCCACGTGTTGCTGCCTCGTCGTCCACCGCCACTCCAGCCTACCCGCCGACCGGTTGACGGCGCAATGCGACCTGGACCGGGCCTTGCTCCAGCTCCACGGTCGCACGGTCGGCGACGTCGGGGGGCGGCTCGCCGTCCACGATTCGCGCCAGTGTCTCGCCCGCGATCGCCGGGAGATGGCGGACAACCTCGTTCGGCACGGGAACGATCCACAGGTCCACCCGATCGTCGAGCGCGAGCCCCGCCTCCCGTCGGAGATCCTGGATGGCGCGCTGCAGCTCCCGGGCGTCGCCTTCGGCAACCAGCTCGGGGGTGAGCTTCGTGTCGATGACCGCGACCAGGCCGTGGTCGTGGGCGACCGCGGTCCCGGGCTTCGGCGAGGCCTGGATCTCGACCTCATCGGCCGCGAGCGTGACGCCGGCGAGCTCGACCGAGCCGTCCGGCATGAGCTCGAAGCGACCCTCGCGCGCGGCTGCCATGACCTCGGGAATCCTGGCGCCCAGCCGCTTGCCGACCTTCGGCAGGAGGACCTTGACCCGGCGGTCGACGAGGTCCGACTCGTCGCCGATGAGCTCGATGGACTTGACGTTGACTTCCGCCGCGACCAATGCCAGCAGCGCATCCTGCTCGACCATCTCCGCCCCTGGCAATGCGAGCCACAAGGTCGCGATCGGCTGACGCGTCCGGAGACCGGCCCGGGCGCGCAGGGTCCGCACCAGGTCGACGGCCCGCATCGCGACCTCCATGGACGCCTCGAGTCGCTCGTCGCGGAAGCCGGCCGTTTCGGCTGCCGGCCAGCTGGTCAGGTGCACGCTGTCCGGGCGGCTCGGGTCGACCTCGACCACGAGGTTCTGGTAGATCGCCTCGGCCAGGAACGGGAGCACCGGGGAGACCACGCGGGCGAGGACGACGAGAGCGGCGTGGAGCGTTCCGAACGCGGCGTGGCGATCCGCCGGGTCGGCGCCCTCCCGCATCCGGTCGCGCGAGCGACGGAGATACCAGGTCGAGAGGTCCTCGATGAACGCATCGACCGCGCGCATCGCCTCCAGCGTGTCGTAATCGCCGAGCTCCCGGCCGGCCGTCTCGGCGAGGCCGGCTGCTCGAGACAGGATCCAGCGATCGAGCGGCGGCCGTACGCCGTCCGCCAGGACCGTGATCGCGCTCGGCGTCCGGGGCGTCCAATCGGCAAGGCTCGCGTAGGTCGCAAAGAAGGCATACACGTTCCACAGGACGAGCAGCCGACGACGCGCTTCGTCGGCGGCGTGCCAGCCGAACCGGATGTTCTCCTCCGGTCGCGCGGTCATGAACAGCCAGCGCATGACGTCGACGCCCATCCGCTCGGCCGCCTCGTCGAAATCGATCGCGTTGCCGGAGCTCTTGTGCATCGGCCGGCCGTCCTCGGCGAACAGCGTCGCGTAGCCGAAGATCGTCCTGAACGGGGGCTCGCGGCGGAGAACGGTGCCCATCGCCAGCATCGAATAGAACCAGTTGCGGAACTGGCCGGGGAAGCTCTCGGTGATGAAGTCCGCTGGGTACCACTTCGCCCAGTCCTCGGGATCCTCGCGGTAGTGGAGGGTCGAGAACGGCACGATCCCGGCGTCCAGCCATGGGTTGCCGACGTCGAGGATGCGGGAAACCGGTGCACCGCACGAGGAGCAGGCAATCGTGACGGCGTCCACGAACGGCCGATGCGGGGTGTGCCCCTCAAACGTCGGCCAGCCGTCGATCGCGCGCTGCTCGAGCTCCGCGCGGCCGCCGATCACGTCGAAGGAGCCGCACGACTGGCAGTTGTAGATCGGCAGCGCCAGGCCCCAGTAGCGCTTCTTGCTGATCATCCAGTCGCGCATATTGATCAGCCAGTCGAGCTCGCGCTCATGGCCGAAGCCGGGGATCCATCGAATCTGGTCGACGACGTCCATGATCTGGTAGCGGAGGCTGGCATCGATCTCTGCCTTCGTCAGCTCCGAGCGCGGCCGGTCGTACACCGGGCCCATGCGGATGAACCACTCGTCGACGAGGCGGAAGACGAGCGGGGTGCCACAGCGCCAGCAATGCGGGTAGCGATGGACGTACGGCTCGAGCCGGTAGAAGCGATCTTCCCGCTTGAGGTGCTCGATGATCGGCTCCGTGACATCGCGGACGTCGCGGCCGCTGAGCGACCCGAAGCCCCCGACCACGATGCCGTTCTCGTCGAGGGGGGCGATCACCGGCAGGCCGAGCTCCTTGCCGAGCTTGAAGTCCTCGGAGCCGCAACCGGGAGCGATATGGACGATGCCCGTTCCCTCGTCCTCGCCGACCTCGTCCCAGGCGACGACCCGGTGGCGATACGGGACCTCCGGCTCGTCGCGCGTGCCGGCGGCAAACGCCGAACGCACGGCGGGGAGCTCGTCGTACGGACCCATGTAGTGCCACCCGACGAGGTCGGCGCCGGGACGCTCTTCCAGGATCTCGAAGGCTCCCTCGAGGGCCGTCTTCAACGTGCCTTTCGCAAGCCAGAAGGCCTGATCACCCTGGCGCACGAGGGCGTACGTCAGGTCCTTGCCGACCGCCGCCGCCACGTTCGAGGTCAGGGTCCAGGGCGTCGTCGTCCACACCAGGAGCGCCTCGCCCGGCCGCTCGACGAGCGGAAAGCGGACGGTCAGTCCGGGATCCTCCCGGTCGGCGTAGCCCTCGTTCATCTCCATCTCGGAGAGGCCCGTCCCGCAGCGGGCGCACCACGGCATCGTGTCGTGGCCCTTGTAGATCCAGCCGCGTCGATGGCACTCGGCGAGAAAACCCCAGATCAGGTCATTGTTCTCGTTGCTGAACGTGAAGTAGCTGCCGCCAACGTCGCGCATGCCCAACCGCCCGACGAGCATCTCGACGCGGTCGGTGACCGGGCCCTCGACGCCCTGGATCGTCGCGGGCTGGGCTGGATTCTCGGCCAGGAGATCGCGCAGCCGGCGAAGCTCGTCGGGATCGTTCCAGTCCATCCACATCCCCAGCCGGATCGACTGCTCGGTCTGGCGGGCGGCGAACGTCAGGACGCGCTGCTTGCACAGGGAGACGAACTCGGCGATGCCGTACGCCTCGATGTCGCGCTTGTTGGTGAAACCGAGATCACGCTCGACATTCACCTCGACCCACAACCCCTGGCAGTCGAAGCCGTTCTGCCAGCGCTGGGCTTCGCCGAGCATGGCGTGGTAGCGCTGGAAGACGTCCTTGTAGGCACGACCCCACGCGTGGTGCACGCCCATCGGGTTGTTCGCCGTGATCGGGCCGTCCAGGAAGCTCCAGCGCGGGCCATCGGCGTTCTGCGCGCGCAGGCGGGCGAACGTCTGCCGGTCTTGCCACAGGGCGAGGATCTCGTGCTCCTGGGCGACCAGGTCGGGCTTCGCGTTGACGGGTCGAAACATTCGGCCTCGTGACTGGGCGGGACGTTGAGGGCCGCCTGCACCAACGGGGCGGGCGTCGGGAATCGGCGGCCCGAGTATCCTACCCGCGATGCACGACGCGCAGGACGCCCGACCGCGAGCACGGTCGCCGTTCACCGCGGCGTTCCTGTCGCTCCTCTTCCCGGGACTCGGTCATCTGTACGCAGGCGCGTCGAGCCGCGCGCTGGCCTTCGCCGCCGCGCCGGTGCTGGTCATCGCCCTGCTGGCGGGGATCGTCCTCCGGCTCGATCGGATCGAGCTGGTCGGGCTGGTCCTCAATCCGTTCCTCCTGAGCTCGGTCTTCGCCGCCAATCTCATCGCTCTCCTCTACCGGTTGATCGCGATCGTCGATGCCTACCGGGTGGCCGAGTACATGAACGCCATCACCATCTCGGGCGATGGGCGGCTTGGGCCGGCCCGGATCCCACGCCGGCCGCTCTCCATCGCCGGCTTGCTGGCCGTGCTCCTGGTCATGGCCGGCAGCCACGTCGTTGTCGCCCGCTACGACATGCTCGCCCTCGACCTCCTCAACAGCGGCTGCATCTTCGTGGGCGGCCAGTCGACGCCGGTCTGCGAGGTCGACGCGAACACGACGCCCGCGCCGGGAGATTCGGCTGCCCCATCGGAGCCGCTGGCCACGGCCGTCGGGGCGCCTGTTCCTGACGTCTCGATCCCGCCGTGGGACGGGAAGCAACGACTGAACGTCCTGCTCATCGGGACGGATCAGCGCCCCAAGGAAGGCACGTACAACACCGACACGCTGATCGTTGTATCGATCGATCCGCAGACCAGGCAGGTGGCCATGTTCAGCCTGCCCCGCGACACCGTCGACGTGCCGGTGCCTCCCGGCCCGGCGCAACAGGCCTTCGGGCCGACCTACTCCAAGAAGATCAACGCCTGGTTCACCGCGGTCCGCAACCGGAGCGACCTCTTCCCCGGCACCGACGTGACCCGGGGCTACAACGGCCTGAAGGCGATCATCGGCAACCTCTACGGGCTCGACATCAAGTACTTCGTGGAAGTGAACTTCGTTGGCTTCAGGTCGGTCGTCGATGCCCTCGGCGGCGTCACCATCAATGTCCAGACCCCGGTCGTCGACGATCGCTACCCGGGCGACAACGGCAGCCTCGAGCGGATCTACATCCCGAGCGGGATCCAGCACATGGACGGCGCCCAGGCCCTGCAATACGCGCGGTCGCGCCACGCCTCGACCGACTTCGATCGCGGCCAGCGCCAGCAGCGCGTGCTGCTCTCCCTCAGGGAGCAGGCCAATCCGCAGGACCTCATCCCGCGGCTTCCCGATCTCGTGACCGCGCTCAAGAAGGCCGTTCGCACCGACGTCCCGGTCGACCAGCTCTCCCAACTCCTCGGGCTGGCGTCCGAGGTGAATACCAAGGACATCCGGTCATACGTGTTCGCCCCACCGTTCTACCAGCAGGAATTCCAGAACAGCCCGCGTGGCTACATCATCGTTCCGTATGTCGACAAGATCCGGGAGGCGGTCAGGACCGCGTTCACAACGAACCCGGCCGACGAAGCGCTGCGGGAGAAGCTGGCCCAGGAGGCGGGCACGGTCTGGGTCCTCAACAGCACGGGGGGAGCCGACCGTGCCACGAGCCTCGCCGGCTACCTCGAGTACTTCGGTCTTGCGGCCTCCGCCCCGCGCCAGGCGCCGACCGGCGGCGTCAAGGCCGACACGGCGATCGTGGTCTACAACGGCGCCGAAACCCGACTGGCGGGCACGATCGCGTACCTCGAGAAGGCGTTCGCCGTGACCGCCACGACGAAGGCCGACAACGCGGTCCACGCGGATATCGTGATCACCATCGGCCAGGCAACACCGGACCTGCAGGCGCCGGTCACCCCATAGGGAGGCGTGCAAGGCGTCCTCGAGGGCGCCCGCGCTCCCCTATTCGATCGGGGTCAGCCAGTGGCTGTATTCGGGAAGGCGCCCGCGCACGGCGTCGAAATAGCGGTCACGCACGAGGCGGCTGATCGGGCCGACCTGGCCGGAGCCAACCGGGCGATGGTCGACCTCCACGACCGGGGAGACCTGGACGCCGGTCCCGCACAGGAAGACCTCGTCGGCGACGTACAGCTCCGAACGGTCGATCGAACGCGTCTCCAGCGGGATGCCCTCGTTGGCCATCAGCTCCATGAGCGCCTTGCGAGTGACGCCCTCGAGTAGGTCGTCGCTGACGGGTGGCGTGAGCGCGACGCCGTCGCGGACCACGAAGAGGTTGGCCGCCGAGGCTTCGTTGACGTGGCCGCTCCCCGTCAACACGACCGCCTCGTCGAAGCCGTTGAGCTCCGCCTCGGACTTCTGGAACGCCATGTTCACGTAGCCGCCGACGATCTTGCCGCGCGCCGGCAGGGCCTCATCGGCGTTGCGCCGCCAGGATGAGGTCATGACGCGAACCCCGGCGTCGGTGTCGATGTAGTTCCCGAACGGCAGGGCGATGATGTACAGCTCGTTGTCGAGGTCGTGCAGGCGGACGCCGATGGCTCGGGTCGACTTGTAGAACGAGGGCCGGATGTAGGCATCCTCGTGGAAGTCATTCCGGCGGATCGTTTCGACGATCAGGCGAGTGAGCTCGTCAACGGAGGGCACGTCCTTCATGAGCAGGATTCGGCACGACTGGCGGATCCGCTCGACATGCTCGCGCAGCTTGACGCCATACAGGCGTCCCTGGTCCGCGTTCCAGTAGGCGCGGATCCCCTCGAACGTGGCCGTCCCGTACATGAACGCGTGGGTCATGATGCTGACCTTCGCGTCGCGCATCGGTACCCAGGCGCCCTCGAAGTAGCAGACCAGGTCCTCGAGCGACGTTGCGCTCGGGGCGTGATGCGAGGTCGTCGCCGGGGTGTCGGCAGCCTTCTCGGTAAGCATGCAACTGGCTCCTGCGAATGGTTGCGGGGAGTATATCAGCGGGTCAACGGCGGCCCGCCGCGGCACACTCAGCCGACGAGCCCGGTGATGACGGCGACGACGAGCCCCAGGTAGGCGGCGTAGAACAGGCCACCGACGAGCAATCCCCGCCCCCGCAGGACGCCGCGGCGGGCCATCGGAACGAAGACGAACGCGGCGGACAGGAACGCGATCCCCGCCGACGCGAACGCCACGTAGGTTCCCGGCGCTGCCACCCAGGCGTGCGGGGCGAAAAGCAGCGCAACCACCGTGGGAATGGTCGACTGGAAGACCATCGCGCCGGTGATGTTGCCCATGGCCAGCGTGTCCTTGCCCTGCCGAACCCAGAGCACCGAGTTGAACTTCTCGGGGAGCTCCGTCGCGATCGGCGCAATCACCAGGGCGAGGAGCGCGCTGTCGACGTGCAGGTCCGTCGCGATGTGCTCGACGGCGTCGACGAAGAACCCGGCACCGGCCACGATCAGGCCCAGGGCCACGAGGACCTGGAGATTGACGACGCGCAACCGTGGCACGGCGGGATCGGCCCGTCTCGCGCCACGGTCGAGGCCGTGCATGCGCAGCGGCGCGAGGTCCCCGGCGTCGGTCGTCGTGTCGGCCTCGAAATGGCCCTTGACGTACCAGGCGTAGATCCCGATGAGAACGACCGCCACGATCCATTTCAGCCAGGTCGGTTCGATCGGCAGGAAGGCCGCGGCGATGGCGATCGCGTACGCCACCGCGAAGTACTTCATGTCGTGCGCCAGAACCTTCGTGTCGACGCGCATCGCGTCGCCGGTCGGGCGCCGGCGTCCGAAGTACAGGACGGCGACGCCCGTCACGAACATGGCGAGGGTCGCGAGCATGAACGGCGCCCCCAGAATCGCGCCGACGCCGACCTCGTTCGACCCTTCGCCGGTCGACACGAGGATGGCCAGGATCGGGATCATCGTCTCGGGCAGGGCGGTGCCGACCGCGGCGAGCACCGAGCCCACGGCCCCCTCGGCCAGTCCGAGCTTGTGCCCGAACCATTCGATGCCATTGGTGAACAGCTCGGCGCCGATGAGGATGACGATGAAGGCGAGGACGAGGGTCAGGGCTTCCATGTCAGACCGTGGCCACGACGGCGCTGACGACCGCGATCGCGATCACCACCAGGATGCCGGCCGACACGCCGACCATCAGCCAGTCGCCGTCTCGCGCATAAGCGAGCATGGCGATCGTGACCCGCGTGATCGGGGCCGCGATCACCGCCAGCAACCCGAGCCACAGGAACCCGGTCGGCTGCAGCGCCAGCAGGTCCGCCACGAGCCGGCCGACGTCGAGGCGCGGTCCACCGGCCAGGGGCGAGACCCCGGCTCCGATGAGCAGGGCGACGCCGACGAGCAGAAGGAGGACCGCCAGGTAGGTGATGCCGATCAACAGCCGACCGATCAGCCGCTCGGCGTGGCGTGCGCCCGCCCGTCCTGGATCGATCATCACAGCGCCCGAATGAGCATCTGGATGGCCGTATACGAAAGCACGACCACGAACAGGAGCCGCAGGTAGCGGAGACCGATCCGGTGGGCAAGACGCGATCCGGCGGTCGCGCCGACGAAGACGCCGATTGCCGTGGGGCCTGCGACGTAGGGATCGATCCCGCCATGGACCAGGTAGATGACCGCGCTTGCCGCGCCGGTGATGCCGATCATCAGGTTGCTCGTCGCCGTGGCGACGCGCAGCGGGACACCCATCGACAGGTGCATCAACGGCACCTTGATGATTCCGCCGCCGATTCCGAGCAGCGACGAAGCGACGCCAGCGCCGGTCGCACCAACGAGGCCCCGGCCGAGATTCCGGACCTCGTAGCCGTCGCCTGCGAGCCGGTCGAGGACGGTCGGTGGCGACGGATCCTCGACACCCGGCTCGTCGTCGACCGTTGCCAGGTCGACACTGGGTGACGCGTTCCCGACTGGCGCTCGAAACATGCTGAAGGCCACGTACGCGAGCAGGAGGGCGAAGAGGAGCGAAAGGATTCGCTCGTCGACGAGGAAGGCGATCGATCCACCGACGAGGGCCCCGATCGCGGTGAAGAGCTCGAGGGTCATGCCGAGGCGCAGGTTCGCCACGTGCCGCTCGAGGTAGACGCCGGCTGCGGCGCTGCTGGTCATGATCACGCAAACCAACGAGACGCCGACCGCCTCACGCAGCGGCAACCCGAATCCGAGGGTCAGCAGCGGCACGATCAGGATCCCGCCGCCCAGTCCGAGCAGCGAGCCGAACACGCCCGCCGCGGCGCCACCGCCGAGCATCCAGAGCCCGACGATCACCTCAGATCAGCTCGGACCGTATTGACGCGCACGATCGACCCGACACGGGAGGCCGACCTACGGGCGAAGGTGCTGCGGCGCGTACGGGAGCAGGGCGACGTGACGCGCGCGCTTCAGCGCGACGGCCAGCTCCCGCTGATGACCGGCACACGTGCCGGTCTTGCGGCGAGGCTCGATCTTCGCCCGCTCCGACAGGTAGCGGCGGAGGCGATTGACCTCCTTGTAATCGATCTGGACGGTCTTGTCGGCGCAGAACGCACAGACCTTGCGCCGACGTCGGTCGCGGTAGAAATCGTCTCGTTTCTTGGCTCGAATGGGAGGTGGCATTGGTGGATCTCCTGGTCAGAAGGGAAGGTCGTCGATGTCGGTGTCGTCGGCCGGCGGGCGCCCGGCGCCCCCGGAGCTGGCACCTGGGCTCGGGGCCGGAGCGGATCCGGCGCCGGGAACGCCGCTGAACGCCGCGTCGTCGTCGCGCGGGCGCCGTTCGAGGCTGATGACGTTGTCGGCCGTGACATCAAGCGAAGTCCGCTTCTGGCCGTCGTTCCCCTCGAATTCGCGGGTCCGGAAGCGGCCATCGACGAAGACCCGGTTGCCCTTGCGGAGTTGCTCGGCGGCACGTTCCGCCCGGTCGCCGAAGACGCTGACGCGGAACCAGTCCGTTTCCTCGGTCCACTCGCCGGTCTGCTGGTTCTTGGTGCTCTGGTTGACTGCGACCGTGAACTGGGTAACGGGCTTGCCGGTCGGGGTGTAGCGCATCTCCGGATCGCGCCCGAGATTGCCGATGATCATGACCTTGCAGAACGCCATCAGGGTGATCCTCGCTCAGTCGATGGCGGCCGGGGCCGCCTCGCTCTCGGATTCGTCGATGACCTCGGCGCGATTCTCCTCGTCGTCCTCATCGAGACCGGAGGGCAGATCGGCGTCATCGAGCGATTCGTCCTCCCCGTCCGGGCGCGACGTCTTGGTCGGGCGCTCCACGCGGGTCACCAGGTGCCGCAGCACCTCTTCGGTGATCAGGAGCGTGTGCTCGAGCTCAGCGATCGAATCCGCGGGGGCCTCGAACAGGATGATGTGGTACGAGCCCTCTCGATGGCGGTCGATCGGGTAGGCCAGACGCCGGCGGCCCCACGGAGCAACCTTCACGATCTGACCGCCCGCGGTGACGATCTGGCGGGTGGTGCGGTCGACCAGGGCCTGGCTCTTGTCGTCCGCCACATCGGGGCGGACCACGAGCATGAGTTCGTAGCGGCGCATACGCGCATCACTCCTTCCAATGGGGATGCCCCGCTGCCGGATCACCGGCACGGAGCGGAAAGGGTCAGGCTCGGAGTCTAGCACGAGGCCTGGACTTCGCCGAGCCGGCGGGCCGTTGTATCCTCAGGGCCACCCTGATCGAGCCGATCGACGTCGACGGCTCCAATCTGTGGAGGCTCTGTGCCCGCCAGCTCCATCCTGCTCGTTGAAACCGACCTCGCAGCCGGCGCGTCGATCGTGGCGATCCTGACCGGCGCCGGCTATACCGTGACCCAGACCGCGGATCCGGACGAGGCGGTCACCCAGGTCGCCACGCACCACGTGGTGATCATCGACGTCGTCGAAGGCGACCGCTCGGCCATGGCGGTCTGCGCGGAAATCCGGGCCGTGCCGTCGGCCGCAGCGGTGCCGGTCATGTGCATCGGCGGTACCGACGACGTCGAGGAGCGAATCGGCTTCCTCGAGGCCGGCGCGGACGACGTCATGGCGCGGCCGTTCGATGCACGCGAGCTGGAGGCGCGGGTCGAGGCCCTGTTGCTGCGATTCCAGCGCTCCAAGCACCTGGCCCCGATCATCTCCTCCGACGGGCTGGTCATGGCCAAGGCTCGGCGGGCCGTTGCCGTCTACAGTCCAAAGGGCGGGGTAGGGACAACGACGATTGCGACCAACATCGCCGTTAACGCTGCCCGCAAGCGTCGCGACCAGGTCGTCCTCGTCGACATGGACCTGCAGTTCGGGGGCGTCGCGACCCATCTCAACCTTCGACCCACGCAGACGCTCGCCGACCTCG
>JAXDKX010000157.1:0-8839 GCA_034666905.1 Chloroflexota bacterium
GCCCCCTATGCTATCGTGCGGCCACCCATGGAGACCAGCCTCGCGAGGCGGCAGCGCCATCGACGCGCTCTCGGCCGGAGATCCCCCGGACGCCGCGGCTCGACGATCGCCACCGGCCTTGTCGCCCTGCTCATTGCCATGTTCGTCGCGGCGATCGTGGTTGCCGGCGCCGGGCTCGTCTTCGCGGTTGGGACCTACAACCACTACGCAGCCGGCCTTCCGGATCCGGCCAAGGCGCTCACGAACATCCAGTTCGACCAGCAGACCGTCATCTACGACCGCACCGGCAAGATCGAGCTGGCCCGGCTCGGCGACCTCAAGCGGGAGATCGTCACCTTCGCCGACCTGACACCCGAGATCCTGGACGCCACCACCGCGGTCGAGGACAAGGACTTCTGGATCAATCCAGGGTTCGACCCGGGCGGCATCGTCGCCGCCGGCCTGGACACGGTCAACGGGCGGCCCCGAGGCGCCTCGACGATCACCCAGCAGCTGGTCCGGGCGCGTCTCCTGCCCGCCGCGGCATTCGTTGGTTCCACCTACGAACGGAAGATCCGCGAGATCATTCAGTCGATCCGGCTGACCCAGGAATTCCCCGGGATCGAGGGTAAACAGCAGATCATCACGGCGTACCTCAACCAGAACTTCTACGGCAACCAGAGCTACGGCGTCGCGGCAGCCGCGAAGAGCTACTTCGGCAAGTCGCTGGCCGATCTGACACTCGCACAGGACGCGATCCTGGCCGCCATCCCGCAGTCTCCGACACAGTACGACCTGATCCGAAACGCGCAGGAGATCTGCCTCGAAAACGTCCCGACGGGCACCGAGTGCACGAAGTTCAAGCTCGAGGTCCCGGCCGACTCGGAGATCGTGCAGCGCCGCAACCGGATCCTGGACCTGATGAAGACTCGCAGCGTGCTGAGCGGCGCCAAGCACACCACGGCCGAGTATGAGGCGGCCAAGTTGGAACCCGTGGACCTGGCCCAGCAGATCTCGGCGACATGGAAGGCCCCGCAATTCGTGTGGCAGGTTCGACGGGAGCTCGGGCAGATCTTCTGCCCGCAAACGCCGGACAACTGCCCGCAGGTGGACTCCGGCGGTTACCGGGTCACGACGACCCTGGACTGGAAGATGCAGCAGGTCGCCGAGAAATGGGTCTACGTCGCGGCCCGGGCGCCAAACGCCAGGAATCCGACGGCGACCCTGACGGCCAGGAAGATCCCCAAGGCAGCGCAGGGCTGGATCCTCGGCCTGCGCGGCCACAACATCAACAATGCCGCAGCAGCCGTGATCGACTATCGCACCGGTGACGTGCTCGCCTACGTCGGCAGCGCGAGCTACACGTCGAAGGGCGATGTCACGTTCCAGCCCCAGTTCGACGTCCTGTCCGATGGCTGGCGGCAGCCCGGGTCGGCCATCAAGCCGATCGACTATTCGATCGGGATCCAGGACAAGACGCTGACCGCATCGACGATGCTGATGGACGTCGTGACCGATTTCGGCAACAAATACACGCCGACGCAGGCCGACAAGCTGGAACGGGGGCCAGTCCGCCTGCGCTCGGCGCTGCAGTTCTCGCTCAACGTGCCGGCGATCAAGGCGGCGGTCGTGACCGGCCTCGATCGGCTCTTCAGCCGGACGAAGGACTTCGGGCTCACCTACCCGAACACCGCCATCCCGGTGGTCTCGATGGGGATCGGGACCCTCGAGCTCCACCCGATCGACCTGCTCGGCGCCTACGGGACCCTGGCCAACGGCGGCGTTCGCGTGCCGAAGCGGCTCATCACCTCGATCGTCAACTCCAGCGGGCAGACCACGTGGCCGGAGAACGATCTCCCCCAGAAGGGCGTCCGGGTCGTCAGCAGCGGCACGGCCTACATCATCACCGACATCCTGTCCGGCAACACCGACACGAAGGTCAACCCGTACTGGGGCAAGTGGGCGATCTACAACGGCAAGACCCGCCGGCCGGCGGCCTACAAGACGGGCACCACGAGCGACAACCGCGACGTCGCGGCCTACGGCTTCCTGGCTCCACCGGCCAACCCGGCGAGCCCGGCCCTCGCGGTGGGGGTCTGGATGGGGAACAGCGACAACTCGCCGAACGACGGCAAGCTCTCGCTCGACACATCCGCACCCCTCTGGTCGGCGATCCTGACGGAGATCAGCCACAACCTGCCGATCGCGGACTTCACGGCGCCGAGCGACGTCGAGACGGCGACCGTCGACGCGTTCACGGGATTGCAGCCCGGCCCCTTCACCACGAAGACCGTGGACGAGATCTTCCTCAAGGGCACGGTTCCCAAGCAGAAGGAGACGATTCGGGTCACCCGCCAGATCGATTCGGCCTCCGGGTTGCTGTGGCAGGACGGCTGTGTCGGTCCGCAGGTGACCGAGGGATTCTTCGACCTGTCGGAGGTCGATGCCAACTTCCCGAACTGGCAGCAGGCGGACCGCGGGTGGGGCGCGCGTGCCGCCAAGGGTCCGGGCGTCCGCGGCGGCCCGGAAGGGACCCGAACGTCGTACTTCTACAACAACTCGTTCGCCCCATTCGGGCATACCTGGGGGGCGCCGTTCGCGCCGACCGAGCTCTGTCCGCTGGCCCCAGCGCCGCCGGTCGCCTGCGACCCGTTCTTCGAAGTCTGCCCGCCCATACCGGTCGAAACCCTGGTGGCCGTCCCTAACCTCCAGTGCCTGACCCTCGAGGTGGCCTCCGAGCAGCTCACGGCGGCCGGCTTCGCGATCGGGGCCGTGAGGCCCGGCAACCCGGGGGGCGACTTCCTGGTCTCGGATACGAGCCCCGGCGCCGGGACCCAGCTCCCGCCCGGGAGCAGCGTGGACCTCACGTTAAAGGCACGGAAGAAGATCCACGGCTGCGGTTAGCGGCCACCGGCTGGCGGCGGGCCATCACAGCTCGACGATCGTGGCCCCGTCACCGCCTTCGCCGCGCTCGCCGGGCCGCATGGCGCGGACCAGCGGGTGGCTGGCGGCGTCCGCCCGGACGGCGTCGCGCAACGCGCCGGTCCCCATCCCGTGGATGATCATCACCTTGCTGAGGCCCGCCAGGCCGGCGTCGTCGAGGTAGCGACCCAGGGCCTCGAGAGCCTCGTCGACCCGGGCGCCGCGCAGGTCGAGTGACGAGGCGACGGAGTTCGCCCGCTCGCTCCGGAGCGCGGTCGCGCTGGAGCTCGCGTCCGTCTCGGGAACCCCGCGTCCGCTGCGCGCGAGATCCTCTCCGACGGCAGGGACCAGGTCCTCGACATCGAGGGTGACTCGCATGCCGCCGGCTTCCAGGGTGGCTCGCTTGCCGCCTCGCTCGAGCGCCGCGATACGCCCCTCCCAGCCACCCGAGCGACTGCGCGCGCGTTCGCCCAGGCGCCAGGTGCGCTCGATGGGCGGCTCCGGGACCGGCGTTGCTTCGCCGGTCGGGAGCCGGTCAAGGCCGGCCTCGGCGCGTGCCACGGCGTCTTCGAGGGAGGCGGCTGTCAGCGTCTCGCGCTCGAGCGCCCGCCGGCTCGCCTCCACGTCACCCCGGAGGTCCTGCACGAGTCGTTCCGCCTCCGCTCGAGCCGAGCTGACTGCCTCGGCTCGCTCACGTCGAGCCCGACTGCGCTCGTCCTCGGCGATGCGCAGTGCCTCGGCGGCTCGCAGCTCGGCGGCCCGGGCTCGATCGAGCGAATCGCTCGTCTCGGTCTCGGTCGTCCGGATGGAGGCGAGGGTGGCTTCGAATGACCGCTGTGATTCGGTCAGCCGCGAACGCGCATCGTCCACGATCTCCGCGGCCAGGCCCAGGCGCTCGGCGATCGCGAACGCCTGGCTGCCGCCGGGTAACCCGATGGTCAGGCGATAGGTCGGCGAGAGCGTCTCGAGGTCGAATTCGACGGCCGCGTTGCGGACGCCCGGCGCCGTGTGCGCGTAGGCCTTCAACTCGGCGTAGTGCGTGGTCGCGGCGACCAGTGCGCCGGCCCGGATGAAATGGTCGAGGAGGGCCTGCGCGAGCGCCGAGCCTTCGGTCGGGTCCGTTCCGGCGCCCAGCTCGTCGAGCAGGACGAGGGTCCCGGGGCCGGCCTCGGCGACGATGCGAATGATGGAGCGCAGGTGGCCCGAGAACGTCGACAGCGACTGCGCGATCGACTGTTCGTCGCCGATGTCGGCAAAGATGTCACGCCAGATCGGAAGCTGGCTGCCTGGTGCGACAGGGATGTGAAGGCCGGCCTGGTGCATGAGGCTGAGCAGGCCGAGCGTGCGCAGCGTGACGGTTTTGCCGCCGGTGTTGGGACCGGTGACGACGAGCGCGGTGTACCCATCGCCCAGGCGGATGTCGGTCGCGACGACCCGCCCGGTCAGGCCGGGGTGGCGTGCCGACAGCAGGGCCACCTCGTATCGATCGACCGTCTCCGGGCGAACGGCGCCCATCTCGGCGCCGAGCGAGGCCTTGGCCGCCCACAGGTCGAACCGGCCCATGGCGTCGAGACTCTCGCGCAGCTCGGCGGCATTGGCTGCCACGAATGCCGACAGCTCATCGAGGATCCTGGCGATCTCCTCGGCCTCGGCGACCTGCGCCTCGCGCCATGCGTTCCCGAGCTCGACCGCGACGAGCGGCTCGATGAACAGCGTCTGGCCACTG
Source organism: Chloroflexota bacterium (assembly GCA_034666905.1). Classification (GTDB taxonomy): domain Bacteria; phylum Chloroflexota; class Limnocylindria; order Limnocylindrales; family CSP1-4; genus SPCO01. The sequence continues at coordinate 4,628 of JAXDKX010000157.1, forward strand.
CCCGACGCGTCGTGGACGATCCCCTTGACCCGCGCCCGCGCCTCGGCCTTGACCGGCACCACGTAGCGCCCGTTGCGGAGCGTGATGATCGGTTCCTGGAGGGCGTTGCCGAGCTCGGCGCCGACCAGGGCATCGAGCCGGCGCCGCAGTCGTTCGTAAGCGACGCGAACGGCCGATCGGAGCCCGCCCAGTCGAGGGGACGCGGTGTCGAGGAGCTCGCCAACCGGATCGAAGCTGCGGGCCAGTGTCGAGCGCAGCGCAGGCAAGGCGTGCAGCTCGCGCCCGAGCTCCCGCAGGAGCGATCGTCGTTCGTCGACGAGCATCGTTGCCAGCCGGGCCGTCGCGTCCAGGGTGTCGGCGATCTCGAGGAACTGGGCCGGCTCCAGGCGGCCGCCGCGCGCCGCCCGCTCGATGGCGGGCCCGATGTCGTGCGCTGCCCCGATGCCGATACCCGGGCGCTCCTCGAGCAGGGCCCGCGTCTGGTCGGTCTCGTCGAGACCGCGGGCGACGATCACCGGATCGGACGAGGGCTCGAGCCCTTCGGCCAGCCGCTTCGACGGTCCGAACGACGTGAGCGCCGCCAGCCGGGCGCGCACGTCGGGGAACTCGAGCAGGGTGATCGAGCGCTGATCCATGCCGGTTGCCGGTCAGCGCGCCCCGGCCGGGCCCGAGACCGACGGGTTGCCGGCCAGGCTCAGGCGCCACGGGAGCTCGGTCCAGGGCAATCCGGCCCCCGGGATCCCGATCCTTGGGCTGGCCACGATCCTGGCCTTCGCCTCATGGACCGGTGCGGACTCCAGGCGCAGCGGCGACGCCACGTCGCACAGGTCCGTCCCGGTCCAGCCCGTATCGAGGCCAAACGCGGCTGCTACCAAGCCGGGTCCACTGGCAAGACGGTGGCTCGCCAGGCCTCCCAGGCGGTCCGCCTCGGCGGCGATCCGCTCCGGGCTGCGTGTCCGATGCAGGGAGGCTGCGCGCGCGATCCGCGCGAGGCGCATCTGCTCGATGCCTTCGAGCGGCTCCACGGCCCGGATCAGCAGGGCGGCCGGCGAGCCTTCGCCTTCGGTCACCACGTTCAGACAGTCGTACATCCCGTAGACAAGGTACACGTAGGCCCGGCCCGGAGGACCGAACATGACCCGGTTGCGTGCGGTCTCGCCAAATCGTGCGTGCGAGGCGAGATCGTCCCGCCCGATGTACGCCTCGATCTCGACGATCCGGGCCGCTCGGCGACCGCTGACGTCGTCCCGTACCAGACGGGCACCCAGGAGGGCCCGGCCCGCCTCCAGGCTGGGCCGCGCGAGCGTCGCCCGATCGACGAGGTTCAGCCGGCCCGTGGGTAGAGGGACTGGAGATTGCTCGGAATCAGGAACCCGATCACCAGGAACGTGTCCGGAATGAGCACGGTTCGGAAGAACGAGGCCGTCTTCGTCCCATCCAGGCCGCCCCAGAAATCGCGCAGGAACGGCAGCTCCTGGGCGTCGGGCGCGATTCCCGGAATACGGAAGAACGAGTCGAGGATGATCAGGACGGCCCCGAAGATGATGGCCGCCTGGACCAGGCCGAGGATCCCACCCAGGACCTCGTCGGCGAACCGCGCCTTCTTGAACAGCTGCTGCGGCTTGTAGTAGCTCTGCACCACGAGGGCGAACGCGATCACGGCCGCGACGAAGATCGTGCCGAAGCCGATCATGTAGCTGTACTGCCGGGGGAACTGCGTCCAGTTGTCGCCGAGGAACCGGCCGAGCGGGTCGGCCAGGTTGGCGGCGAACAGGAACGAGAACAGGACGCAGAGAATCCCGATCAGGCGCCGGATGGTCCCCTGGGCGAAGCCGAGCACGAAGAACGCGATGAAATAGACGACGATCAGCAGATCGGGCGTCCCGATCCCAGCCAGGAAGTCCCCGAGATTCACGCGATCCCCTCTGTCTTCGGCGCGGTCGCGCCGGTACCGGAGCGGCGCAAGGGTAGCAGCGGCCGTCGCGCCGCGGCAAGGGCACCGAACCGCACCTGGGGCCGGCGGACCGCGCTCAAACGCGCAACCGGCCGTCCACGTCCCTGGCCAGGCCGGTGGCTACCGAGGCCATTGCGTCGTCGACCTCGGATTCGGTCAACGTGCGCTCGTCGGAGCCGAAGGTCAGCCGCCAGGCGAGGCTCTTCTCGGCCTCGGCCAGCGGTTTGCCGCGGTAGACATCGAACAGCTCGAGGCCGCGAAGGAGGTCGCCGGCATGACCGCGGATCGATGTGGCGACTACGGCGGCGGGCTGGCGTTCCGCGACGACTACCGCCAGGTCACGCTGGATGGCCGGGAAACGCGACGGGGTCGCGCCGCGAGGGTCGGTCAGGCGACCGGTGGCCAGGCCCGCGATCGCGAGCTCACCGACGACGACGCGGTCGGCGCGCAGGTCGAGCGCGGCGATGGTGGCGGGGTGGACCTCTCCGAGGCGGCCGGAGAGGCCCGACCCGGCCGTGACCCGGGCGCTGCGCCCGGGATGGAGGTTGGGATCGGTGGTCAACGGCTCGTAGACCGGGGAAGCCAGACCGAGCTGGCGACAGAGCAGCTCCACGAGGCCCTTGGCGTCGTCGAGGTCGAACGGGCGCGTCCGTCGGTTCCAGGCCGGGGGTTCGGCGGCGCCGGTCAACGCGATCCCCAGGCGCCACCACTCCCGTGCGGGCTGGGCGGAGCCTTCCCCCGTGCCGTAGCCCTTGCCGACCTCGAAGATCGCCACGTCCTCGCGCCCACGGCGAGCATTCGTCGAGACGACCTCGAGGAGGCTCCCGAGCAGGCTTTGCCGGAGGACCGAATGCTGGCTGGAGAGCGGATTCGTGACCCGTACGGGCTGGCCGCCCGCGCGCTGCCCGGGTTCGCCTTCGAGCACGTCGTCGAGCGGCGGCCCGAACCGCTGGACGCTCTGGGGAGCGACGAGGGCAAGGGTCACGACCTCGGTGACGCCAGCCCCGGCGAGCGCCCCGCGGACGGCGTCGCGGACCTCCAGCGGCGAGTGGCGATAGCCCGGCATCGTGGTATGTGGCAGCGTCGCGGGTACCGTCTCGTAGCCGCGGACGCGGATGATCTCCTCCGTCACGTCCGCCTCGACCTCCAGGTCCCGGCGCCATGTGGGCACGGATGCGAACCACGCCTCGCCGGTCGTCCCGTCGAGCACGAGCGGCTTCGCGCCCGCGGCCAGCGTGATCGATGTCCCGATCGGCGCCGGTTCCGTGGCGATACCCACCCGGGCCAGCAGCGCCGCCTGTTCATGGGCCGCAAGGGAGATCCCGAGAAGGCGGTTGACCCGCGCCGGCCGGTAGGCGACACGGGCCGCCGGCGGTTCGGCCGGGTTGGAATCCACGGCGCCAGGCGCGATCGAGCCGCCGGCCCAGTCCGCCACCAGGAGCGCGGTGCGATCCGCCCCGACCCGGGCGAGCCGGAACTCCTGCCCCTTCTCGAAACGCAGGCTGGCATCAGAGCGAAGGGCGGAACGGAATGCCGTCCGACGAATGCTGACCGGGTCGAAGATCGCCGATTCGATGGCGACCTCCGTGGTCCCCTCCCCGACCTCCGAGTCGGCACCGCCCATGACCCCGGCAATCCCCAGCGGACGGCGCGAGTCCGCGATGACGAGGGTCTCGGGGTCCAGGCTCCGCTGGACGTGGTCCAGCGTCTCGATCAGCTCGCCCGGCCTCGCCCGGCGCACGATGATCCGGCCGTCGTGGACCGTGGCCCCGTCGAAGGCGTGGATCGGCTTGCCGAGCTCGATCATCACGTAATTCGAGGCGTCCACCACGTTGCTGATGGGGCGTTGGCCGGCGGCCATCAGCCGCATCTGGACCCAGTTCGGCGATGGCCCGACGCGGACACCGCTGACCCACCGTCCGACGAACCGCGGGCACAGATCAGGATCCTCGACCTCGACCTGGAGCCGGTCGGCGATGGGACGGCCCGACTCGACGAGATCGGTCGGCGGCGGTCGGAGCGGTCCGCCGGTCACGGCGGCGACCTCGCGGGCGAGCCCCAGGATCGACAGTGCGTCGCCGCGATTCGGCTTGACGTCGACGTCGAGGACGATGTCGCCGTACAGCTCGGCCATCGGGCGGCCGACGGGCGCGTCGGCGGGCAGGATCAGGATTCCCTCGGCGTCGCTGGTCAGGCCAAGTTCGTCTCCCGAGCAGAGCATGCCGTTGCTGACCACGCCCATCTTCTCGGTGCGCTCG
>JAXDKX010000158.1:0-3165 GCA_034666905.1 Chloroflexota bacterium
GGTCGCGCTAGGGATCATCCCCACCGGCACGGGCAACCTGCTCGCCACCAACCTCGGGATTCCCAGGAAGGCCAGGGACGCGGCTCGAACCGTCGTGAGCGGGCGCCAGCGGCAGATCGACCTCGGACGAGTGACGGTGGATGGAAAGACGTACGACTTCTCGGTGGCCTGCGGTGTCGGGTTCGATGCGAACGTGATGGACAAGACGGGCCCGGCCCAGAAGCTGCGCTGGGGGAAGGTTGCCTACCTGGCCAACGCAGCATCGGAGATCAGGGGAATCTCGAACGCTCCACATGAGATCACCCTCGATGGAGATCCGATCACGACAGAGGGGGCGCAGGTCTTCATCGCGAATTTTGGATGGATGCTTGCCGGCATGAAGCCCAGGCGAGCAATCCTGCCCGACGACGGGCTGCTGGACGTCATCGTGGTGCGAGCATCCGGGGCCTTGCGCGGGCTGCTGGGTGGGTGGGAAGCGCTACGGCAAAAGGATCTCGGCGAAAGCCCGGAGGGGCATGTCTTTTGGGCGCAGGCCAAGGAAGTTCGGGTCGAGACGAACCCCAGCCGCCTCGTCGAAGTGGATGGCACCGTTGTCGGCCGGACGCCGATCGTCGTGACGGTGATGCCTTCGGCGCTGACCGTGATCGTGCCGGCAGACTACCGGGAAGCCAACCAGGGCACGACCCCGATCGAGAGTTGAGACGCCCACCCGCGTGACAACGAGCGTTCCCCTCGGTGGACATTACAGCCACCTGCGCACCCGAAGCGCAACGACGGTTACGGCCGCAACCAGGACGATCCCGACCACGACGAACCAGAAGATCGTGGGGTCGTCGTTCGAGTACGGGGCCTTGATGTTCATCCCCATGAACCCGGCGATGACACCCGTCGGCAGGAGAAGGATCGAAACGATCGTGAGGATCTTCACCGTGTCGTTGGTCCGCTGCGCCGTCCTCGACATGTAGATATCGAAGGTCCCGATCAGCGCCTCTCGCGCCGAGTCGATCGCGTCGATCGCACCGTTGTACCGCTCCGTGACTGCGTCGAACTGGGGTGCGGAATCGGGTCCCGTGATGACCCGGAAATCGGCACCGGCCATCGATGCGAACACGGTCCGATGGGCCACCAGCACCCGGCGAACCGCCGCAATGCGCCGCCGAACTGCCACGAGATCAGTCAGCAGGTCGCGACCGCTGGACAACTTGAGCGCCTCGCCGTCGAGCCTGTCCACCTCCATCAGGATGGCATCCGTAAGCTCCAGGTAGCTCGTCACAAGACCATCGATGATCACGGTCGCGAAGTCTGCGGAGTCGAGCTCGCCCATGGTCGTGTCGTCGCGGATCCGATCGTCGATCTCGGCGAGAAATTCGAGAGGTTCGCGATGGGCGGTGAGGACGACATTCCCGCCGACCGCCAGATCGAGAAGGACGCGTTCGTCGCGCCCCTTGCGTTCTCGCAGGACCACGACCCGGGCCAGGAAGAAGTCTCCGTGGACCGCGAGCCGCGGGGCCGGCGATGACGCCCACATCCGCTCGACGATGTCGGCATCGAACGGTAGCCACGTCAGGACCGCGTGACCGTCGGCTGGATCGTCTGTGACGACGGCGTCGACCCAGAGGAGCTGGCGGTCCCCGATCGACGCAACCGTTTTCGAGCCGAGCTCGATCTCCTTGTCCGTTCGGTCGGCGTCGAATAGCCGGGCCTTCGTCACCACGCGTTGGGACCCCTTCGCCATGTCAACACGGTAACCGTCATCTCCGCGCCGCGCGACGGGTCGGGCGGGCTTACGATGGTCGCAGTCGACCAGGTACGACCAACCGACAGGGGGCCCCTCTGGCCGACCGAATGGGAGACCGGAATGAATTACCGAAGTGGTGGCGTTGGGATCGTCGGCGTGATCGTCATCGTCGTGGTGATCCTGTTCCTGGTGGGTGTCATCAAGCTGTAGGCCTGGGCGAGCCTGACCCGGAGCTCGAAGAGGCGCTCGCCGTCCAGGCGTGACGGTTCACGGACCGGTGGCGTCCACGCGCGGACGGGTCCGATCTCGTCGTGACGACGAACGCGCGCGATCTCGGCCCGCAGCTGGCGGCCATGACGCGACGACCCAAGCGTCGGGTACTGTCGCCGGAGGCCGTTGACGGTGCCGCGGCTTGCCACAAGGTGCGCCCGGATTTCGCGGTGAGTCGTCAGGGTGACGGGCTCGCGACGCGGGCGCACCGCGGGCCGTTCGGTTCCGCGATCGCCGAAGACATGGATATCGGCCAGGGATTTGAGGGCGGCGATACCTTCGAACGCGAGCAGCGCCGATCCGACGCCGAGGGCGATGGTTGGAGCAAGGTCGGGGGGCATCGGGGCACCAACATAGGCGCGCGTCCAGCGGTCCTCGACTACGGCGATGCCCGGCCCATCTCAACCGCGTGGCAGACCTATCGGTTTCGCCCGGTCATGCTCGGCCGGATGACAAATGAGGAGGGGCGATGACGACCGACCTGGGTTTGGATGCGCTGCGGAGCACGATCGAATGTGACCTCGTCCTGCCCGAGGACGCGGGCTACGACGATGCGCGAACGACCTTCAATGCGACCATCGACCGGCGCCCGACGGTGATCGTCATGCCGCGCTCCACACGTGACGTCGCGGCCGCAGTCACCTGGGCGCGCGATGCCGGCCTGCCGATCGCCGTTCGAGGCGGCGGGCACAACGTGGCCGGTCACGCGGTTGCCGACGACGCGCTCGTGATCGACCTGCGCCTGATGCGCGACGCGGTCGTGGACCCAGCCCGGCGCCGGGTACGGGTCGGCGGCGGCGCGCTCTGGGAGGACGTTGATCGCGCGACCACCGCGCAGGGCCTCGCGGTGCCTGGGGGCACGTTCGGTGACACCGGCGTCGGTGGCCTGACGCTCGGGGGCGGAATCGGCTGGCTCATGGGCACCTCGGGGCTCACCTGCGACAACCTGGTCCGCGCCGAGGTCGTGATCGCCGACGGATCCGTCGTCGTTGCCGGAGAGGGCGGCGACCCCGAGCTGTTATGGGCGCTGCGCGGAGGCGGCGGCAATTTCGGCATCGTGACGGAGTTCGAATTCGGGCTCCAGCCGGTTGGCCAGCTCTACGCGGGCCAGCTGGCTGTGCCGCTCGAGTCCGCCAGGCTGGCGATGCATGCCCTCT
>JAXDKX010000159.1:0-7418 GCA_034666905.1 Chloroflexota bacterium
CAGCTCGATGAGCCGCAACGCCGTCTTGCTCCGGGCGACGACGGGGTTCACGCACGGACAGTAGCCGTTGTGGGGGCAGACGCCACAGTTGCCGTCACAGTCCAAGGCAGCCGCGTAGCTGCACGTCCGGCAGTCTCGCTCACACGCGATGAGATCCACGAACGCTGCTTCCTCGGCCTGCTTCACGGACTCCCTCTCTCTGCTGCGCGGCGTGAACGGAGCGTTGTCGGGGCGTGCCGGGGGCTCGGGCGGCCCAGAACGGCGGGTTTTGGCACAGTATACGGGGCCAAACCACTCTCGCCAAGAGGGAAAACCATTTCTGGACCGGTCGCCGGACGCTCCTAGGATTCGCCGCCGAGGAAGTAGTAGGCCAGTGCGCCGAGCTCGTGGACGGTCGCGTCGATGCGGCCGCCCAGGTCGTCTTCGATCGGGCTCCGTTGGGTCGGCGAGCCCCAGGCCGTGATTCCCGCGTCCGCTGCCATCCGCAGGACGCGGAGCATGTGCGGGCGATCGGAAACGAACACGGCCGTGGTGGCGTGGTCGGCTTTGAGCAGGCCGGCAACGGCGCGAATGGACTCGATCGTCGTCCGGCTCTCGTCGTCGACATCGATCGCATCGGGCGGCACGCCGCGCTCGATGGCGAAGGCTCGGCCCACCTCTGCCTCAGTCGTCCAGTCGCCTTCGGCCTTGCCGCCGGTCATCACGATCCGAGGCGCGACGCCGCTCAGGTAGAGCTGGACGCCATGGTCAAGCCGTGAGGCGAAGACCGCGGACGGCCGCCCGTTGTACTGGGCCGCGCCCATCACGACGATGGCGTCGGCCGGTCGCGCCTCGTCTTTCTGCCCCTGCGCCCAGACCCGATACGTCGTGTAGCCCGCGGCCAGCGCGAGCGCGAGGCAGGTGCCACCGACCAGCCGGATCAGGTCGGTCCGCACCCCGTCAGCGACCGTGGCATTTCTTGTACTTGTTGCCCGATCCGCACCAGCATGGGTCGTTGCGCCCGATGCGTGCGCCCGTAGGGGTATAGCCGGGCTTGGCTCCGCTGCCGTCCGTCGAGCCATTGCCCCCGCCGGTCGTGCTCGTCAGCGGCTGGTCGCCGAGCGAGGCGCGGAGCGCCCGATTCGCCGGAGGGGCCGTCGGTCCTCCACGCAGGATGGCGGAGCCGCCGGCGGCCGCCGCAGCCGGGACCCGCGCCGCTGGCCCGGCGGATGTCGAGGTTGATGTCGTCAGCGCGGCCGCGCCCCGGGCCAGGGATGCCGCGACGGCGGGGTCGACGCCGTCGGGTGCCGCGGGCGCCTGGCGCGTGACGGTCACCCGGAAGATCGAGGACGCCACGCCGTGGCGAATCAGCCCGCGCAGCTCCTCGTAGAGGGTGAAGGCCTCGCGCCGGAATTCGTTGAGGGGGTCCTGCTGGGCGTACCCGCGCAGGCCGATCCCGCGCCGCATGTCGTCCAGCTCGGTGAGGTGCTCCACCCAGAGTGAATCGATGGTCCGGATGAGCACGAGTCGCTCGACCATGGCCCAGTCCGTCTCGCCGACTTCGGCCGCGCGTGCCTCGAGGCGCTCGTCGGCGAGCGTCCGAAGGTGATCGGCGATCGCCTCGCGGCTACCGAGATCCCAGAGCTCATCCGCGGTCGTGCCGGTGCCGGTCAGGCCCATGGCCTCGAGCGCGTGGGAGAGCCCGTCGAGGTTCCATTCGTGCTGGTCCTCGCCGATCAGGTGCCCCGCGACCAGCGACTCGATCTCATCGTCGAGGAAGACCTGGATCGTCTCCGTCAGGTCCTCGTTGTGCATGACCTTGTCGCGCTCGGCGTAGATCGTCTCGCGTTGCTTGTTGATCACGTCGTCGAACTCGACGACTCGCTTGCGGATGTCGAAGTTGAAGCCCTCGACGCGGCTCTGCGCCGATTCGATCGTGCGCGACACGAGTCGTGACTCGATCGCCGTGTCATCGTCCAGGCCGAGGCGCTCCATCAGGCCCGTGACCCGCTCGCCGGCGAACCGCTTCATCAGGTCGTCCTCGAGCGAAAGGTAGAAGCGCGACGAGCCCGGGTCACCCTGGCGGCCGGCGCGGCCACGGAGCTGGTTGTCGATCCGCCTGGAGTCGTGGCGTTCGGTGCCGATGATGTGGAGCCCGCCGACGCCGACGACCCGCTCGTGGTCCTCGTTGGTGATGGTCTCCGCTTCGGCGAGCGCCGCGTCATAGGTCGCCTTGTCCACCTCGGCGGGGTTCAACCCGCGCTTGTGGAGGATCTCCGAGGCGAGCCCGGCCGGGTTGCCGCCGAGCAGGATGTCGGTGCCGCGGCCGGCCATGTTCGTGGCGATCGTCACCGCGCCCGTCCGTCCGGCCTGGGCGACCACCCCGGACTCCTTCTCGTGGAACTTGGCGTTGAGGACCTCGTGCTGGATCCCGCGGCGCTTGAGCATCGAGCCGAGGACTTCGGACTTCTCGACCGAGATCGTGCCGACCAGGACCGGCCGTCCGGATTCCTGCATCTCGACGATTTCGTCGATCAGGGCGTTGAACTTGGCCGGCTCGTCGCGGAACACGAAATCGGGGAAGTCCTCGCGGATCATCTCCTGGTGGGTCGGGATCGCCACGACCTCCAGCTGGTAGATCTTGTGGAGCTCCTCGGCCTCGGTCATCGCCGTGCCGGTCATACCGGACAGCTTGTCGTAGAGGCGGAAGTAGTTCTGGAACGTGATGGTGGCGAGGGTCACGCTCTCGCGCTGGACCCGCAGGCCCTCCTTCGCCTCGATCGCCTGGTGCAGGCCTTCGCTCCAGCGGCGGCCGGGCCTCTGGCGGCCGGTGAACTCATCGACGATGACGATCTCGCCGTCCTTGACGATGTAGTCGCGATCGCGCTTGTACAGCGCGTGCGCGCGCAGCGCCTGCTCGAAATGACGGGCCAGCCGCGGGTCGGCGTCGTACATGTTCTCGACGCCGAGCCATCCCTCCATCTTGCCGATCCCCTCTTCGGTCGAGGAGACGGCCTTGTCCTTGAGGTCGATGACGTAGTCACCGCCCTCCTCGTCCCCGTCGGGACGTTCCTTGAGGCGAGGCACGAGGCGGGCGAAGGTGAAGTAGAGGTCGCCGGACTCTTCGGCCTGCCCGCTGATGATCAGCGGCGTCCGCGCCTCGTCGATGAGGATGTTGTCGACCTCGTCGACGATCGCGAAGCTCCGGGCGCGCTGCACGCGCTGGTCCAGCTCCAGGACCATGTTGTCGCGCAGGTAGTCGAACCCGAATTCGTTGTTCGTGCCGTAGGTCACGTCCGCGGCGTAGGCCTCGGCGCGCTCGACGGGGCGCAGGTTGACCAGTCGCTCGTCGGTGGTCGGGTAGCCTGGCTCGAAGAGATACGAAGCATCGTGCGTGATCATTCCGACGCTCACGCCGAGGAAGTGGAAGATCGGGCCCATCCACTGGGGATCGCGGCGGGCGAGGTAGTCGTTGACAGTGACGACGTGGACGCCGCGCCCACTGAGGGAGTTGAGGATCGCGGCCAGTGGCGCGACGAGGGTCTTGCCCTCGCCGGTCCGCATCTCGGCGATCTTGCCCTGGTGGAGGACGGCCCCACCCATCAGCTGGACGTCGAAGTGACGCTTCCCGAGTGTCCGCTTCATGGCCTCCCGGGTCATCGCAAAGACGTCCGGCAGGATCTCGTCGAGCGCCTTCTGGAGGCGGGCATTCTCGCGCTTGCGGCGCTCGCGCTTCAGCTCGCGTCGGCGCTCCAGGTCGGGATGACGCAGCTCGTCCTCGGACGGCTCATCCGGCGTCGCAGCTTCGAGGGCATCGGCGCGGAGGTCGGCAAAGGCCGCACGGATCTCCTCCTCCGACATGGCTTCGAATTCGGCTTCGAGGGCGTTGGTCGCATCGACCAGCGGCTGGAGGCGGTGGATTTCGCGTTCGTTGGAGTCGACGAACCGGTTCAGGAATCGCATGGGACGTGAAGTATAGGTGCAGTTGCGCTCGACCCCGAACCTCCGCGCTTGCCGTGGATCGCGGCCGTCCGCGAAGATTGACCCCGTGACACCCACTGATATCCCGGCACACGCGGTCCCCGACGCTCCCGCGGCTTCCGCGTGAGCACGGCGGAACGCGCCACCCGCGAGCTCCTCGTCGAGCTCCTCCGGGCGTTCCATGTCCGGGGCTGGGTTTCGGGCACCGGCGGCGGGATCTGCGGACCGGCGGACGGCGGCGGTCTCCTCCTGGCCCCGACCGGCGTGCACAAGGAGCGGGTCCAGCCCGACGAATTCTTCACGGTAAACCCGGCCGATGACGAGATCCAGCGGACGCCCGCCGACCCGGACCTGCGGCCGAGCGAATGCCGCTCGATCTTCTGCCTGGCCGCTCGCGAACGCGGCGCCCGCAGCGTCGTCCATTCGCACGGGCTCAGCACGGTCCTGGCCGGGGACCTGGCGGCGGATGCAGACCACATCGAGATCCGCGACCTCGAGATGCTCAAGGGGATCCGCGGGCTCGGCAACCAGGACGTCCACCTCGTCCCGGTGATCCGGAACACCCCGCGCGAAAGCGAGCTTGTCGAGCAACTGCAGGCGACCTTGAACGACCCCCGCTTCGAGCACACCTTCGCGGTTCTGGTGGCCGACCACGGGGCGTACATCTGGGGCGACGACGTGTGGGAGGCCAAGCGCCACACGGAGGTCTACCACTTCCTGTTTGAAGCGACGGTCGCCCGCCGCGATCGTCAGAAGGAGAGCCATCGGTGACCCACGAGCATGAATCCCAGGAGCAGCACCATTGCCCGACCTGCCAGCAGGTCGTCGACCGAGCGCGGATCGACGTCATCGATGTGGCCGCCGCCGTCCTGGCCGACAAGCTGACCGAGGCCGACGTCTTCAAGCGGACGTACCTGGGTCACGGCACCCAATCGAGCGTCTTCGTCTTCCAGGGCCACCCGGGCCCCTTTCGCAGGCACGTGCACACGACCCATGACGAGATTGGCTACGTCCTCGCGGGGACGGGCTCAGTGACGGTTGGCGGGGTGACCCGTCCGGTCAAGAAGGGCGACGTCTGGGTGATCCCGGCGAACACGCCGCACGGCGGTCAGTTCGAGGACGCGCCCCAGGTCCTCTTCATCTCGTCACCGATCGACGACCCCGATAACCAGGACCGGGTCTGGCTGGACTGAGGCGGGGCTACTTCCAGAACCCGGTCCCGTAGCCGAGGACCAGGAGGACGAAGGTCAACCCGCCGAGGCCGAGCCAGAAGAGGACCGACATCAGCTTGGAGGTCGGGTTCATCTCCGGGTTCTTGAGCGCGGGCAGCCGGCCGCCTCGCAGTCCGCTCCCCCACCGCGGCGACTGCAGCTGACTCCGCCAGTTGGGCTCGGGGGCGGCCTCCGGCTCCAGGCCGCCTTCGCCGTCGGGCCGGTGAAGCTTGAGCGTCATCGATCGCCCGCCGGTGCGGATGCGGCGAACGGGCTTGCCGACGGCGCCTCCTCGTCCCGCGTGTCGAGCGTTCCTTCTTCGCCGTCCTCCCAGAGCAGCATCTCCTGGGTGAGCGCCACCTCGCTGGAGAAGAGCGCGCCGACCGACTCGCCGCGGTGGATCCGCTTGATCGCCTCGCCGATTAGTGGCGCGACCGAGAGGGTCGTGATCTTGGGCAGGCGCTTGCGCTCCGGCAGCGGCACCGAGTCCGTCAGAACGACTTCGAGCAGGCTCGAGGCGGCGATCCGATCGACCGCCGGATTGCTCAGGACCCCATGGGTGGCGCAGGCGTAGATCTCGGTCACGCCCTCGCGCTCCAGGGCCCTGACGATCTCGACCAGGGTCCCGGCCGTATCGATCTCGTCATCGACGATGATCGCGCGCTTGCCCTTGACGTCGCCGATGACGTTCATCAGCTCGGCTCGGTCGAGGTTGCCAACCCGCCGCTTCTCGATGATCGCCAGTGGCGCGTCGAGCAGTTCGGCGAACGTCCGCGCCCGCTTGGCGAAGCCGAGGTCGGTCACGACGACCGGGTCCTCGATCCGCTTGTGGCGCCAGTAGTTCGAGAGCATGTGGACCGCGGTCAGCTCGTCGACCGGGATGTTGAAGAAGCCCTGGATCTGGCCCTGGTGCAGGTCCATCGTCAGGACCCGGTCGGCGCCGGCCACCGTGATCATGTCCGCGATCAGCCGGGCCGTGATGGGCACCCGCGGCTGGTCCTTCTTGTCCGAGCGGCCATAGGCGTAGAACGGGATGACCGCGGTGATCCGCCCGGCACTCGCGCGCTTGAAGGCGTCGATCATGATCAGCAGTTCCATGATCGACTGGTTGACCGGGTGGCTCGTCGGCTGGACGAGGAAGACGTCCTTCTCGCGGACGTTCTCCAGGATCTTGACGAAGATGTTCTCGTTGGCGAACTGGAAGACTTCTGCGCGACCGGGCTCGGTGCCGACGTAGCGGCAGATCTTCCGGGCCAGATCCGGGTTCGAGTTGCCGTGGTAGATCTCGAACTGGTCTGCGTACAAGCGCGCCGCCTCCCGTCCGCCCAGGGCCGAAAAGCCCGTCACGACGGCTTCATCCGCCAGGTCCCGGCTCGGTGGGGCTCGATCCGGCCGTTCCGGGGGCGTCATCGTCGCCCATGCCGTCCTGCTCCGCAAGCCCTGCGCGGAATGCGGCAATCGCGACGACCCGGTCGCCTTCGGCCAGGCGCATGACGATGACCCCGCGAGCACTCGACGAGTAGCGGTTGATGGTGTTGGTCTCGGTCCGGATCACCTGTCCGCCGGCACTGATCAGCAGCAGCTCCTCGTCGGCCTCGGTGACCTGCTGGACCGCCGCGACATCGCCGGTCTTGCGGCCCTCGAGCGAGATCAGCCCGACGCCCTGGCCACCGCGGTGCTTGCGCCGGAATTCGGTCAATGGCACCCGCTTGCCGTAGCCGGTCTCGGTCAGGACCAGCAGGTCGCTGTCCGGTTGCACGACGCTCATCCCCACGACCGAATCGCCCTGCCGGGCGAGGCGGATCCCGATCACCCCCGCGGCGTCACGGCCCATCGGACGCACTTCCTGCTCGAAGAACCGGGCGAGCTTGCCCTTGGCGGTCGCGATGATCACGTCGTCCGTGCCGGTCGAGACGCCGACCCACGCCAGCTCGTCATCGTCATTCAAGGTGATCGCGCGGATGCCCGACGAGCGGACCTTCTCGAACTGCTCCAGCGGGGTCTTCTTGATGATCCCCTGGCGCGTGGCAAGGACCAGGTACGAGCCGGCGGTGAAGTCGGGCAGCGTGATGGTCGCCATCGGGACTTCGCCGGATTCCACCTGGACGCCCGGCAGGTTGATGATCGGGATCCCCTTGGCCTGGCGGCTCGCGTCCGGGATCGAGTGGACCTTGGCCGAGAAGACGCGACCGCGGTTGGTGAAGAACAGCGCCCAGTCGTGGGTCGTGGCGACGATGAGGTGCTCGA
>JAXDKX010000160.1:0-3311 GCA_034666905.1 Chloroflexota bacterium
TCCTCCTCGCGCGTCACGTGCCCGATGATCCCCTTTCCGCCGCGATGCTGGCGACGGTAGGTCGCGACCGGCTGGCGCTTGATGTAGCCGCGCCCCGAGATCGTGATGACGACGTCCTCGTCGGCGATCAGGTCCTCGTCGGTCATCTCGCGGCTCGAGTCGTCGGCAACCCGGGTGCGGCGTTCGCCGGCGTACTTCTTCTTCAGCTCCGTGAGCTCGTCCTTGATGATCGAGCTGACGCGGGCCGGGTTGGCCAGGATGTCCTCGAGCTCGGCGATCAGCTGGATGATGGCGAGGTACTCGTCCTCGATCTTCTGGCGCTCCAGGGCGGCCAGGCGGGCCAGCCGCATGTCGAGGATCGCCTGCGCCTGGAGCTCGGACAGGTCGAACCGGCTCATCAGGTTGGAGCGGGCGAGATCGACGTCAGCCGACTCGCGGATCGTCTTGATCACGGCGTCGAGGTTGTCGAGGGCGACCTTCAGGCCCTCGAGGATGTGCGCTCGCGCTCGGGCCTTGCCCAGGTCGAACTCGGTCCGCCGCCGGATGATCTCGCGCCGATGCTCGATCCAGTGGGTCAGCACGCTTCGCAGCGGTAGGGTCTGCGGCTGGCCGTCGACGAGCGCGAGCATATTCATGTTGAAGGCCAGCTGCATCGGCGTGTGCTTGAACAGGTTGTTCAGCACCTTGTGCGGGTTGGCGTCCCGCTTCATCTCGATGTAGATGCGCATCCCGTCGCGATCCGACTCGTCGCGCAGGTCGCCGATCCCCTCGATCCGCTTCTCCTTGACCAGGTCGGCGATCTTCTCGAGGAGGCTCGCCTTGTTCACCTGGTAGGGCAGCTCGTTGACGATGATTGCCGTCCGGTCGCCGCGGACCTCCTCGAAGGCAACCTGGGCACGCATCACCACGCGCCCACGGCCATGGGCGTACATCTGGCGGATCGCGTCGACGGTCTCCCACTCGCCGGTCAGCAGATTGCGCTGCTTCTCGTAGCGGAAGATCGTCCCCCCGGTCGGGAAGTCCGGCCCAAGCACGTACTTGCACAGGTCGTCCGAGGTCAGCTCGGGGTCGTCGATGAAGGCGATGGTCGCGTCCGCGATCTCGCCGAGATGGTGCGGCGGGATGTTCGTCGCCATGCCGACCGCGATCCCGGAGCTGCCGTTGACCAGCAGGTTCGGAATCTTGGACGGCAGTACCGACGGCTGCTGCTGGGTCCCGTCGTAGTTCTCGACGAAGTCGACGGTCTCCTTGTCGATATCGGCCAGCATCTCGCCCGCGATCGCGGTCAGGCGGGCCTCGGTGTAGCGCATTGCCGCGGCCGCGTCGCCGTCGACCGAGCCGAAGTTGCCCTGGCCGTCCACCAGCGGATAGCGCATCGAGAAGTCCTGGGCCAGCCGGACGAGGGCGTCGTACAGGGCGACGTCACCGTGGGGGTGGTACTTGCCCATCACCTCTCCGACGATCGCCGCGCACTTGCGGTACGAGCTGGTCGCCGACAGGCCCATCTCGCCCATGGAGTACAGGATTCGGCGGTGCACGGGCTTCAGGCCGTCGCGAACGTCGGGCAGGGCGCGGGACACGATCACGCTCATCGCGTAGTCGAGGTAGCTGACGCGCATCTCGTCCTCGATGAAGATCGCGCGGATGTCGCCCATGTCGTCGGTCACGGTTGCATCACTCCCATCGGATCAGGCGAGGGGCGGTTCGGGGTGGGCCGACGGTTCGGGCAGCCCACCGAAACGGGCACTTGTCTCCGCCGCGCGAGAGGTGGCTGGGGCACCCGGACGCTTGCGGATGCCGGTCAGGCGTTCGCGCAACGCGCCGGCCGCGGAGGGGTCGACCTTGCCGAGCGCGTCGCGGATGACCCAGGCGCGATGCCCGTCGCCGTCCGTGGCGGCTAGCTCGGTTTCCTTGAGGAGCGCGGCATGGGTCGCCGCGGGATCCAGGGCGGCCAGCGAGCGGTAGGCCCAGGCGAGTGCCTTCTGGACGTCCGGTTCGGCGTCGCCCATCAGCTGCGCCAGCAGGGCCAGCGCGATGCGCGGAAGCTCCGGGTCGCGGCCCGACCGGCGGCGGCCGTGGGTCATCGTTGCGATCGTCGAGCCGACCAGGCGGCGTTCCCAGCGCGACGGGCTGTAGATGAGCTGCTCCAGCTCGGCCCACCGATAGGGCTCGAGGGCGATCCCCGTGCCGTAGGGATGGGCGAGCGAGTCGACCGTGATCCAGTCGCCGGCCTCGCGCGCGGCCCGACGAAGGAGCTGCCAGGTCCGCTCGGGCTCGATTCCGAGCGTCCGCTCCAGGAGGCCGAAGGCAAACCAGCGGCTCTCGAGTTCTGGCTCGCGGAACAGGCGATCGGCGAGGAAGAGGAGTGGCGTCGGGCGCGTGCCCTTCGAGGCGACCTTGAATCCTCGCTGGACGGCGGCAAGGAGCGGCCAGCGGACGCCATGCAGGGCGCCGATCCCCGGCGCGATTCGCCGCTGGCCGGCCAGATAGTCCGGATCTGCGAGCTTTGCGAGGCCTCGAGTGAGCTCTTTGGCAAATGCGTCCGGGTCGTTGGTCGACTCCGCCAGGGCGATGCCGATCGTCTCCGCCGAGGCCCTCCGCTCGGCGACGAAGGCTGTGGCCCGGGCGGTCGTCGGGCTCTCGGGCGTCGAGATCATGGACCGGTCTCCCCGGGGCTCGCGTCGAGGCGGCGAAAGCCGTAGCGTTCCTGCAGCTCGAGCTTGCGTGCCGCATCGGCCGCGACGTACACGCCCGTTGCGGTGGCCAATGGCGTTCCGGTCACGCTGTCGACGATCCGGGCCTCCGTGTCAACGACGCGCCGTCGGGACCGGGTGATCCAGCCGTCCGCCCGGAGCGGCGTGCCGACCGGGACCGGCTTGCGAAAATCGATCGAGATCCGGGCGGTCACGCCCCAGTTATCCGCGCCCACGAGGGCCCACGCCATCACCTCGTCGAGGATCGTGCAGACGATCCCGCCATGGGCAATGCCTTCCCAGCCCTCGAAGCGCGAATCGAGCTCGAGCTCGACCCACGAGCGACCCGTCTCGACATGGAGCAGCAGGCCCAGTCCGCCGGCATTGAGCGTTCCGCAGGCGAAGCAGTTGTGCGGGGCGAACTCGAATCGTTCTCCGTCCGGCGTCGAGATCGCCGTGGCGAGCCCGGTGGACTCAGACGTCAAGGTTGCGAACCTTCTTGGCCTCGGCCTTGATGAAGTCCTTGCGCGGCGCGACCTTCTCGCCCATCAGCATCGTGAAGATCTCGTCCGCCGCCGCCGCGTTCTCGCTGTTGACGCGGAGGAGCGTCCGGGTCGC
>JAXDKX010000161.1:0-3132 GCA_034666905.1 Chloroflexota bacterium
CAGCCATAACGCGTGTGGGATTCGCTCCGCGGCCTGCACGGCCGCTCCCAGCGTCACGAGCTCGAGCTCCACTCCGAGCCCTGCGGCGGCAGCCTCGGCGAAGTGGCGATCGGGTCGAACCCCGTCGGTGAACCGGGTCAGGGCCTCGTAGGCAACAACGACTCGATCGGGGATGGTCACGATCGCCTGGAAGACGGGCATGAACGCCCGGTCCGCGATGATCGCCTGGATCTGGCCCCGAACGTTCGCGACTTCTCGACGAGCCACGAGGTCTGGCGCAAGGAGTGCCGTGGCCGTCGCGGCGACCTCGCCGATCGCCGGGAGGTCTTCCACGAGGTGTCGGGCATGCAGCGGATCACTGGTGCCGATGCCGACCAGGCCGAGGAGCTGGTCGCCGCTTCGCATGGGCGCATAGGCGAGGGCTTCGAGTCCGACCGAGCCCACGGCGTCCAATTCAGGGAGCGAGGTCTCGGACAGGCGGCGCTCGGCCCAGGGTCCTCCCGCGGACGAGGCGATGAGGCTCAGCGCGCGGGCCTCAGGCATCGGATCCCCAGACTTGAGCGGAAAGGCGGCTGGGGCCGCCAGTGCCATGATCCGCAGTCCCCCATCCTGATATTCGAGGACGCCGCCGACGGTGATCCCCGGCAGCGTGACGAGCGCTTCGGCAATCGCCCGGGCAGTCGCATCAACCGTCTCTTTCGGCGCGAGGCTTTCGAGAACGCGGCCGAGGGCAGCGCGTTCGTCGCTCTGCACCTGCTGCTGGGCGACCGAGGTCTCCAATGCACCGAGGCTTCGCCTGGCATTGTCCGAGAAATCAACGAGGGCCGCGATCACGAGCCCGACGATCGCGACGAGGACTCCCTGGGCGAACAGGTTGCCGAATGGTTCGGGCAGCGGCGCCGGTCGGGCGAGGTCGGCGCTGATGAGCACGAGCAAAGTCCAGCCCAGGGCCATGCCGACGATCGCTACGCGATAGCGCCGGTTCGCATACGGCATGAGAAGTGCGAGGGCGAGGACGGGCATGAGCGCCATCGCCTCAGAGACGCCCGGGATGACAAGCGTTCCGAGCAACCCGATGACGCCAAGCGAGAGAGCGACCAACCAGGTCGCCTGCATCTCGCGTCCCTGGTCGATGAGACGGTCCGCAATGAGGACGACGAGCGCAAACGCCGACGTAATCACGGCGGCCGCGATCAACGCTCGTTCCTGGGAAGCCACTGCCGCCAGGCCTTCAACGAATCCGAAGGCAATGGACAATCGGAACAACGAGGGCATGAAGATCGCGAACCGCGACCGCACGGGGGCCTGCGGCGCTGGCACACCGATGTGTGGGACAGGAAGAGCGCGACTTCGCAACGTCAGCATGCCTCGAGCATGGGTGCGGGCCAAGCGTGATGCCACCACCCGGATGTACTCCTGGGTGAGCGTCCCGTCGAACGCCTGGGAGGGGCAGCGGGCCGGCTGGACCCCGTTTTCGTGACCTGCGGCCCGTGACCGACGGGCGCCTCGTCGCGAGCATGAAGTCCAGCCCCAGAGTTCCGTTCCGCCCCTTGAGAAGGAGATCCCGTGCCCCGATTTGTCCTGGTCCTTGCGTCGGTCCTGATCGCATCCGCGGCGGCCGCCTGCGGAAGCGCGAGCACCGTGCCTGCGTCTCCTGCGATCGCAGCGGCAGCGTCGTCGTCGCAATCCAGTACGGCCCCGACAACCGCACCGATTGCTTCAGCGGCCGCGGCGTCAGCCTCGCCTCCGAGCGGCCTGACCCTCAGCCTGTACGAATGGAAGGTGATTGCTCCAACCACGATCAAGGCCGGCAAGACGTCCTACACGATCTCCAACTACGGCACGGCCCCGCATGAGCTTCTGGTGTTCAAGAGCGACCTGAAACCCGCTGCATATCCGACGGACGCCGCGGGCAATATCAAGGAAGAGGGCGGCGGCGTCGCCCTGGTGAGCGATGGCGAGAACATCGATCCTGCCGGTTCCCAGGTACGCACCATCGACCTGTCGCCAGGGACGTACCTCTTCGTCTGCAACATCCCGGGACACTTCAAGCAGGGCATGTTCACCGTCGTGACCGTGGCCTCCTAGAACGAGCGGGCGGGCGTCAGACTCCGATGCACCTGCATGATGTGCACGAAGAACCGGGCGCCCAACGACAGGGTCGATGTAGGAATGAAGCGATGGTTTGCGATCGCGGTAGTCGTCGCCGGATGCGCGACGTCCGGTCCCGGCACGCCGGCAGCTCCCACCCCTGACGGGCCGCGGTCGGTCAACGCTGCGTTTGTGACGTTCCAGGGGCATGCCCTGGCGGCCTACGACAACTTCCGGAGCCTCGCGAGCAACCTCGCCGGTGACGTGTCGAGCGCAAAGCGCACTTCGATCAGGAAGGACGGCAAAGCGCTGCAGTCGCTCGCTTCGAACGAAATCGGATGGTTGGCGAAGCACCCGGCAGCGCCCTGCTACAAGACGGCACAGGCAGCATGGAAGAGCACCTTCGCCATCGTCAAGCGGGCCGGCCTTGAGGCCGCGGCGCTGAAGTCGTCCTCCGCCGCCAAGGACCTCGTCACCGTACGCCAGAAGCTCCTCGCCATCATCGATTCACTCGACGCATTGAGATCCGGCGCATGTATGAGCTGAGGCTGGATCCGTCGCCCGTCGGGTTCAACGCCTCAGAACGAGTGTCCAGGTTCTTGTGCCGCCGCTGGGAACGAGAGATGGGACTGCACGATCCTCCAGCCATCGCCTTGATGGGTGACCACGCCGGTCAATCGAAGGTCCGAATCGAAAGGCTCTCCAGCGACGCTGGCTCGCACCGTTGCCTTTGCTGCGAACCAGGCGACGCCGTCCGTTCCGTCGACATGGAGCTCGCCGTACTCCACCTCGAGCGAGTCGGCCTGGGCGAAATCCTGTTCGACCTGCGCCCGCACCTCGGCGTCCCCTACCCGCCACTCGTCCGCGCCCGTGCCTATTAGCACGCCGTCGGGGCCTACGGCGAAGCAGGCCAGCACTCCCGCCTGGTCCTTGGCCGAGTACGCCGTAGCGAAGCGGTCGAGAACGCCGCGGACGGCCGTGATTGTCTCCGGACTGGCAACCATCAACGGATCTCCAGCTTTCGCCGGTGGGCATCACGGC
>JAXDKX010000162.1:0-2506 GCA_034666905.1 Chloroflexota bacterium
CGACAGTTTTCCAACGAGCTCCACGTCGAATCCGGCCATCCGCCGGTCTTCATCTGGACGACGGCGGACGACGCCCTCGTGCCGTTCACGCACTCCAGACTGTTCGCCGACGCATGCCGTCGCGCGCGCGTGCCCGTCGAATTCACGCTGTTTCCGCGCGGGCCGCACGGAATGGGCCTCGCGCTCGACGCGCCAAGCGAGGTGCGCGGCTGGACGACCCAGCTGCTGGCCTGGCTTGCCCAGCAGTGGGGACCTCGAGCAGCAGCCGACGAACCGGGTGCCGCGGCTACCTGAGGGACGGGTCGGTTCCGTTGCGATAGAGGGCGAGTGCTTCCCAACAGTAGCGGGCGACGATCGAGCGGTACGGTCGGAATCGATCGCCGAGCGGCGCAAGCTCCTTCGCCGATGGAGGTGGGTCGACTTGCCAGGCGAGCCCGTAGCCTTTTCGGACACCGAGGTCGTCGACGGGCCAGACATCGAGCCTCCGTAGTTCGAACATCAGGTACATCTCGGCGGTCCAGCGGCCGATGCCGCGCACCGATACGAGGCCGGCGATGATCTCGTCATCCGGCCTGGCTGACTGGTCCAGGTCGACTGTGCGGTCGATGACCTTGACCGAGAGGTCGCGCAGCGCCGCGAGCTTGTTTGCGGAGAGCCCGGCGGCGCGCAGGGTCTGGTCCGAGACCGCCATGAGAGCGGCAGGCGTCAGCTCGGCCGGGACCGTGGCACGGACTCTCCCGTGGATCGCTCGCGCGGCGCTGCCAGCGAGCTGTTGGAAGACGATCGCTCGGACGAGTGCTCCGAAGTGCCCGTCCGCGTCGCGCGGCGGGTAGGTGATCGGCCCGATGAGCCTGACGAGGTGCGCGAGGACGGGGTCGCGTCCGGCCGCCTCCTGGATCGCGGCAGCGAGCGATATCCGGCTCACTCGGGGAGCTCTGCGTCGCGCGGGATGCGGGCTTCGCGCAGGTCGACCCGTTCGCCGAGCATGGGGACGCCCTCGGCCAGCAACAGGTCCCGCTGCCGCTTGCCCTGCGCGATCGTCCCGTCGGCGCGGACGATCCGATGCCACGGAAGGTCGTCGTGGGTGGTTGCGAGGACGTGGCCGACGAAGCGAGGTGCCCGGGAATCAATGTCACCGTACGTGCGGACATAGCCCTCGGGAACCGCGCGCACCCGCGCCAGGATGCGCGCCGTCCGCGTGTCGGGACCTTCCGAGGGCGTTTGGCTCGTTCTCGACAGGGTCGATGCCTCCGGGTCGCCTGGTTCGCTTCATTGACGAAAAGCGCGATCGACCCGAAGCGTAGCGTGGCGCCTCACGCCGGGGTGACGAGCCGGTACACCTGCGATTCCCCTGTCACGCTCGCCTGGCACACCTTGTCAGGCCCCACGCCACCGCAGGCGCCGATGGCATGGGACCTCCGTGGTCCGATCCGCTCTGGTGTGGACCTGGTGGGCGTCGCGTGATCGACGTGCGGGCTCGCGCCGTCCTGCGATCTACCGCTCGGCGATGCGAGACGGCATCGTGTCGTCGTAGAACTTGTAACCCGACCGCCCGTTTCCCTTCACCTGGTACATCGCAATGTCCGCGTTCTTGATGAGGGTGTCGGCGTCGTGCCCGTCGGCCGGGTACAGGGCGATCCCGATGCTGGTGCTGACCTCGACGGCATGCCCATCCATGATGTTGATTCCGGCCACGGCCTCGAGCATCCGTTCCGCGATCATCGATGCGCCGGTCGATTGCCTGGACTCCGATAGCAGCACCACGAATTCATCGCCGCCCTGACGGCTCACCGTATCGGACGCACGCACGCAGCTGAGCAGGCCCGTGGCGACCGCCTGCAGGAGTCGGTCGCCGAGAGGGTGGCCCAACGAGTCGTTGATCTGCTTGAATCCGTCCAGATCGAGGTACAGCACGGCCACCTGCCCGCTGTGACGCGGCGCTGCGTTGATCGCTTGCTTGATCCGGTCGGCGAGCAGCATCCGGTTGGGAAGACCCGTCAGGAAATCGTGCTGGGCCGAGTGGGCCATGTCCTGGACGGCCGCCAGGGCGGCGGTGATGTCGCGGAACACGATGACCGCACCCGTCGCCCGGCCCGCATCGTCGTGGATCGGTGCTGTCGAGTCCTCGATCGGGATCTCGCGTCCGTCCCGGGTCACGAGCACGCTGTCTGGCGGCAGGTGGACGGTCTTGTCACCTCGCACCGCCCGGTTCACCAGGTTGGGGATCAGTTCATGCGTCTTCTCGTTGACGATCCGGATGACCTCTTCCATCGGGCGGCCAAGCGCTTCATCGAGCGACCAGCCCGTCATACGTTCGGCTACGACGTTGAGAAACGTCAGCCGTCCTTCCAGGTCGGTACAACCGACGCCGTCGCCGATAGAGTTCAGCGCGACCTGGGCCCGCTCGTCGCCTACCCCCGAGTCGTCCTGGGCCGCGGGCTCGCCCGTGGCGCGTATCGCCGCCGTCACCAGGATTCCTGCGCCAGTATCGAGAGGACTCAGCATG
>JAXDKX010000163.1:0-4162 GCA_034666905.1 Chloroflexota bacterium
TGCTGAGGCACGGGACGGAGCGCTCGCTGGCCGACCTGCTCGAGGCATACGGCCTTGACGGCGTCCGCGAGGAACCATTCGCCAGCAATGGCTGGTCGGGCGCCAGGCTGACGAGCCTGCGACGACCATCTGACGGCCGCCCGTTCATCCTGAAACGCACGTCCCTCGCGATCGACTGGATCGCGCGCTCCACCCGCGATCACGCGTTGCGCGAGGGCTTCATCGCCGGCTTGCCGTTGCCAGTCCCCGAACCGCTGGTCGCCCCGTATTTCGGGGCTGGCGCGGACGGGACCTCCGTCGGGATCCTCATGCCTGACCTGAGCGACGCGTTGCTGCCCTGGGACGGATCGCCCGGCGAGCCTCCGCTCGACACGACATCGCTCGAGCGGATCCTCGACGCCGTCGCCCGCCTGCACGCGATGCCGTGGCCCATCGCCGGCACGCCCGATTCGGGGAGCGCATGGCCAGGCGTGCCCTGGCGAGCGCGCCTCCTGTTGCTGTCGCCACGCTCCGGGGCGGCGCTGGCGGCCGATGGCGTAGGCGCGGGGGATCGGTTCACGGCCGGTTGGGCGGCCTTCGACCGGCACGCGACCCCCGAAGCCCGGGCGCTCGTCGCGCGCCTGGACCGGGACCCGACACCGCTCCTCGACGCCCTCGCGGCGCTGCCCTCGACCGGCCTGCATGGCGACCTCAAGCTGGCCAACGTCGGGTTCCTCGATGGGCGCCGGGTCGCGCTGATCGACTGGCAGATGACCGCCCTTGCCCCGGTCGCCATCGAGCTCGGCTGGATGCTCGTCACGAACTCGGCGAGCCTTCCCGAGCCTCCCGAGGCGGTGATCGAGCGCTATCGGTCGGCACTGGCGGCGGTCGCCGGATCGCCGATCGCGCTGGCCGCGCCGTTCGACGCGACGCGCGTCTACCCCCCGGCCGCCCTGGAGGCCACCCTCGGGCTCGCAGGAGCCCCTCGCTATCGATCCGTGGAACGGACCCTCGGCAGCTGGGACGTCCAGCTCGACCTGACCTGGATCATCGGCCTCCTCCTGCGCGGCTGGCGGAAGGGCAGCGACGCCGAGGCGGGCGCGACGCTCGGCTCCGGGACCCCGGCCGTTGACGACCTCGCGTGGTGGTGCGCCAGGGCAACGGAGGCCGCAAGCCGGCGGCTCTGACCGATTGGCTGGCGGGCCGGCGAGACGGCGCCCGGCCCGGCTACCCTGAGCCCCACCACGTCACGAGGAGGACCAGGTCATGCCCAAGCACGTTCGGCGCCTGCCCGGCCGCGAGGCGAGCTCGTTGCCATTCAGCCAGATCGTCGAGGCCAACGGCTTCGTGTTCCTCGCCGGCCAGGTCGGCAATGTCCCGGGGGGCGATGGCGCGGTTCCGGGCGGGATCGAGGCCGAAACGCGCCAGATGCTCGACAACGTGGGCCGCCTGCTCGACGTCGTCGGGCTGAGCTATCGCGACGTGGTCAAGGCGACCGTCTACCTGCGCGACTTCGACGACTTCGCGGCGATGAACACGGTCTACCGCGAGTACTTCCCGACCGAGCCCCCGACCAGGGCGACGGTCGGGGTGACCGCCCTGGCCCGGGACTTTCGGGTCGAGATCGAGGTTCTCGCCGCCCGCTAGGGCGTGACCACCAGCTCGTCGATCGCGACCAGCTTGTGTCCGCGCGTGGCCACGACCTCGATGACAAGGCTGTGGCGTCCGAGCGCCTTCCAGCTGTGGCTGTACAGCAGGGCGCGCGGCCGGAATCCCGCCCGGGACAGGTCGACGGTCTTCTGGACAACCCCATCGAGGAGGATCCGGGCCTTGCCTCGCGTTGGGCCGACGGGTCCGTACCAGGCAATCCGGCTGCCGTTGAAGGTGATCGTCGCGTTGCTCCCGGGGCTCGTCGCGTAGCTCACCCGGCCGCCGGCATAGCCGGAGGCGCGCGCCACGTGCCATGAGCCCGCGTAGGAGATCGTCGAGCTTCGCTCCGAATAGTGCCGGGAGAGCTCCGCCTCCGGCTCAGCTGCCTCGGTGGCTCCGAATGCCGTCATGACCCGCATCACGTAATAACGGGCCGCCTGCGACCACGCCGTCGTCTCGGACGACCCTGTCAACCACCAGTACGAGACGCGCTTCCAGCTGCCGAGCCAGCGGTAGAGCGACGCCATCTTCGCCCTGGCCACGCGCTCCTGGTTGGCAGGTGTGGGCTTGGCGTTGGCGTTGCCAAGGTAGCGGCGCGCCCAGGCTCGCCAGTTCACCGGCATGATCTGATAGCGACCGTACGCCCCACTGTGGATGTTGCGGGCCGTGTGGTTGCCATGTGACTCGACCTGGCCTACCGCCTGCATGAATCGATCGAGCAGCGGCGGGTCGGTGGCAAGCGTCGTGGCTGGGCCAGCGACGTCGAGGACGAGGACCATCGCAATGGCTGCGACGAGGACCGCGCTTCGGCGGCCGGATGTGTCTCGCAATGGGCTCCTCCCTACCGGGACGGCGCGGTGAGCGCGCCGGGCGATGCCTCCGTCGAGGCCAGTGAGGAAGCGGCTTGGGGCCGCGGACTGGGCACACCGGCGGAGACCAGGACAGGTGACGGGGCGGTCTTTGATCGCCCGCTGGGGTTGGTCAGGATACGACGGCCGTCAACCTGCGGACAAGCCCGGGGCCTCCGCGGACCCTTCGTCAGATGTCCGCGACGCCCTTCAGGAAGGCCGCGGCACGGTCGAGGGCGTCCTCGAATACCGGTTTCAGCGTGTGACCGAGGCCGGGGTAGGTCACCAATTCCGCACGCTCCAGCCTGGTCACGGACGCTCGCAGGAGGTCGATCCGCGCGAAGGGATCCGATTCGCCCGAGAGCAGGAGGACCGGGCACCGGATGGCCGGCCAGTGGGCGATTCGGGCGTCCGTGCGTTCGGGCGCCCCGGGCGGATGCAGCGGATAGCTGAACAGCACGAGGGCCACGTAGGGGGAGTCGGGTTCGGCGGCGGCCAGGCTGGCGACGCGGCCGCCGTACGACTGTCCACCGACCGCCACGTCGGGCGCGGACGGAACGACGAGGTGGAAGGCCGGAACCGCATCCTCGGCCTTGCGCTTCGGAAGATCGATCGCCACCGCATCGATGCCCCGGCGCTTGAGACCGACGACGTATGGCGCCATGCTGGCCGCGCTGCCGGCAGCGCCGTGACCGAGGAAACAGCGAAGGCTCACGGCGGCAGCGTACCCGGCCGTAGGCCCTTCGGCTGGTGCGACCATGGGCCGGTCAGGTCATGGCCGTGGACTGGACGCACCATCCATCCTCGATCACCACCGCACCAGAGGGACCATGGCAGCGCACCGCTCGATCCGACCACAGGCTCGTGGCCTCCTGCGAGGCGCCCGTCTCGCGCTGGCTGCCGCCGTCATGAGCGCCTCCCTGACAGGGACAGGAGTCCTCGCCCCTGTCGTGCTCGCGGAAACGCCGTCCCCGATCCCGGCCGTCGTCCCGATCGTCCTTGGGGATGCCGTCACGTTCTACGGGCGCGGCTACGGGCACGGCGTCGGCTTGTCGCAATTCGGTGCCCGCGGACGAGCCCTGGCCGGCCAGGACGCCGCGACGATCCTTGCCCACTACTACCAGGGCACGACGCTGACCGAGATCGATCCGGCGACCCGGATCCGCGTTCTCGTGTTCCCGCGCTGGAGCGCGACAGCGGCCCACCCACTCGAGATCTCCGGACGGCTGACGCCCTGGACGATCGACGGCCTTGGCCTCGTCTTCCCACCAGACGCCCGACTCCGCCTTTCCCGCGCGGCGATCGGCACGCTCGGGACCTGGCGCCTGGTCGTCGACGCTCCCGACGGCACGATCCTGTTCGACGGCCCTCCGCCGCCGGACATCATCGTTCGCCCGATGACCGACGACGGCCGGCTCCAGGTGTCGTCGAAGCCGACCCGGTACAACCTGTACCGCGGCCTGACTCACGTGGTCGTCAGGCCGACGACGTCGACGGTCTCCGTCGTCAACGACATCACCCTCGAGGGCTACCTCGACGGGGTCGTCCCGGTCGAGATGCCGTCGACCTGGCCGGCGGCCGCGCTCCAGGCGCAGGCCATCGCGGCAAGATCGTTCGCCGCTCGACTGCAGTCCCCCGCCTCGTACTTCGATGTCCGGGACGACTCGAGCTCGCAGATCTATCGC
>JAXDKX010000164.1:0-4225 GCA_034666905.1 Chloroflexota bacterium
CGGCGTTGTTGACCAGGATGTCCAGCTTGCCGAATGCCTCGAGCACGGCCTTGACCACGGTGTCGGCCGTTTCCGGGTCCCTGACGTCCGCCTGGAGGGCCAGGGCGCGCCTCCCGAGCGCCTCGACCGCGGCGGTCGTCTCGGCAGCCGCAGCGGCATTGCCGCGATAGCTGAACGCGACGTCTGCGCCCTGGGTCGCCAGGCGTACGACGATCGCTCGACCGATCCCGCGGGCACCCCCGGTCACGAGGGCGCTCTTGCCGCCGAGATCGATCATGCATGCACCTTCGATTGGGCCGGAGCGGGCTCGCCCGGAACGACGTCGTCGAGCGGGACGTCGACCCGACCGGGTCGGCGCATCAGCTCCGCCAGGGCCTCGGGGATGGGATCGACCGAATCCCAATCGACCGGGAGCCGAACGCTGATGTCGGACGCCTGGACCGCCGCGTCGCCCGCGATGCCGCGAGCCGGATCGGCCGTCCATTCGATGGCGACCGCACCGGACGTGAATCCAGCCCCGAACGCGACCAGCACGATTCGATCGCCGACCTTGACCCGGCCCTCGTTGACCGCCTCCGCGAGCGCGATGGGCACGGAGGCGGCCGAGGTGTTCCCGTAGCGGTCGAGGTTCACGAACATCCGCTCCATCGGGAGGTCGAGGCCCTTGGCCACCGCCTCGATGATCCGGATGTTGGCCTGGTGCGGGATGAACAGGTCGATGTCGTCGGGCTGCAGCCCGGCGTGCTCGATCGCCGTCAGCGCCGTGGAGGCCAGGGTCCGCGTCGCGAATCGATAGGTTTCCTTGCCTTCCATGCGGACGTAGTGCTCGCCACGAGCGATGGTCTCGGCCGACGCCGGGCTCTTGGAGCCCCCGGCCGGCAGCCAGATCATGTACGCCCCCTGCGGCTCGGTCGTCAGCTCGATCCCGAGCCCGCCGCCCGGCTCGTCCGAGGCCGAGAGAACGACCGCCCCCGCTCCGTCGCCGAAGAGGATGCAGGTGTTGCGGTCGGTGTAGTCGAGGAACCGGGTCAAGAGCTCGGCCCCGATCACGAGAACATGCCTGGCCATGCCGCTCGTGATGTAGGCGTGCGCCGTCGCATACGCGTAGACGAAGCCCGAGCAGGCCGCCGAGACATCCATGGCCGCGGCCTTCGTATTACCGATCGCCTCCTTGACCAATGCCGCCGTTGACGGCATCCAGTAATCCGGGGTCAACGTGGCAAGCAGGATCAGGTCGATCTCATCGGGCTCGATACCCGCGGTCCGGATGGCTCGCATCCCGGCCACGGCGGCCATCGATGCGGTCGTCTCATTGACTGCCGCCACGCGGCGCTCGCGGATTCCCGTCCGCGACACGATCCACTCGTCGGACGTATCGACCATCCGCTCGAGGTCGTGGTTGGTCAGGACCTGCGACGGCGCGTACCTGCCCCAGCCGGTGACGTGGGCATGACGGACGGGGGTGCTCACAGGGGCTCCACCTCGATCAGGGGTTGCTTGGCCTTGACCACGGCCCCACTCTCGGGGACCACCCGGACGACTCGGCCGGCCATGTCGGACTTGATCTCGTTGAAGAGCTTCATCGCCTCGATCAGGCCGATCACCTGGCCGACCGCGACCTCGCCGCCCACGCGGACGTACGGCGCGCTGCCGGGAGCCGGTGAGGCGTAGAAGATGCCGGTCAGCGGTGCCTTGATCGAGGGAACGCTCGGAATGGCGGGCTCGCGTCCGACGGTCGCCGGCTCGCCGCTGCGACCCCCGGCGCCGTCGGCGCCGGACGCGTTCGCCGCGGCCGGTGCAGCAACGGCGGCCGCCTGGGCGACGGCCTTGCGCAGGACCAGGCCCGTTCCACCCGATTCCACTTCGAGCTCCGTCAGGTCGGATCGCTCGAGGAGCTCCGCCAGGCGATCGATCAGGCCGAGCAATTCGGAATCGCCGCCGTCGAGCGGGGCGGCGTCGGCCGGCGAGGCGGACGCGGCCGGGACGACGTCGATGGGGGCGGCGTCGTCGGTCACTCGTCCCACCGCTTCAGGATCAGTGCCGTGTTCTGCCCGCCGAAGCCGAATGAATTGCTCAGCACGACTCGCACGTCGCGCTTGACGGCAACGTTCGGTGTCAGATCGAGGCCCGCCGCGGCCGGATCCGGCTTTGCCAGGTTGATCGTCGGCGGGATGCAGCCGTCGCGGATCGTCAGGATCGAGGTGATCGCCTCGATTGCGCCGGCCGCGCCAAGGGTGTGGCCGAGCATCGACTTGTTGGCGGTGATCGTGATCCGACCGGCGTCGTCGCCGAAGATCGTGCGGATGGCTTGGAGCTCGGCCTTGTCGCCCTCCGGCGTCGACGTGGCATGCGCATTGACGTGATCGATCTCGGCCGGCTCGATCCCCGCCTTCACCATGGCGCGCTGGGCCGCCCGTACCGCTCCCACGCCGCCCGGAGCCGGGAGCGTGATGTGGGAGGCATCGGCCGTCGCGCCGTACCCGACCAGCTCCGCGAGGATCTGGGCGCCGCGCGCCTGCGCGTGGTCGAGCGCTTCGAGAATCACCACACCCGAGCCCTCCCCGATCACGAATCCGTCGCGCTCCGCGTCGAATGGGCGCGATGCTCCGCCCGGATCGTCG
Source organism: Chloroflexota bacterium (assembly GCA_034666905.1). GTDB lineage: Bacteria > Chloroflexota > Limnocylindria > Limnocylindrales > CSP1-4 > SPCO01. The sequence continues at coordinate 2,622 of JAXDKX010000164.1, forward strand.
TTCCGCGTGGAGAGGGCGCGCATCGCGGCGAACGCTCCGACCATCGCCTCGTAGATGGCCGCCTCGGCACCGCCGGCGACCATCACATCGGCATCGTCGCGCTTGATGATCTCGCTCGCCTCTCCCAGGGCATGCCCGCCGGTCGCGCAAGCCGACGCCGTCGTGAAGTTTGGCCCGGTCATCCCGAACTGGATGGCCGTCTGGCCGGAGCCGATGTTCGGGATGCCCATCGGCACGACAAACGGGCTGATCCGGTCGGGGCCGCGCAGGGCGTTGATGGAGAACCCCTCGACGAGCGTCCCGACGCCACCGAGGCCGGTCCCGAGGATCACCCCGGTCCGCTCGGCGAGCTCGCCCTCGAAGCGCTCCGGCAGGCCGGCCTGGTCGAGCGCCTCGCGGGCCGCCACCAGGCCGAACTGGATGAACCGGTCGGTCCGCCGGAGCTCCTTTCGATCAAGCAGGCCGCTGGCATCGAAATCGCGGACCTCCCCGGCGATCTTCGAGGTCAGTCTTGCGGGATCGAAGGCCTCGATCGTCCGGATCCCGGAATGACCGGCAACCAGACCGGCCCAGCTGGTCGCCACATCGTTGCCTAGCGCGCTGACCATGCCCATGCCGGTCACCACGACCCGGCGCCGCTCGGTCATCGAACGAGCTTCCCGGTGCGAACCGTCGCGGCACGGTACACGTCGCCAGGCAGGCCGCGCGCCGAGATCGCGTTGGCGACCGCGAGGGCGTCGAACTCGGTGCGATGGATCTCGGCCAGCACCGCGCCGTCATTGATGTCGATCCGCGCCCACGACGCGCTCGGATCGCCATCGAAGGCGTAGCCGGCGGATCCGTCGTTGACGATCAGCTTCCAGCCCAGGTCGCGCACCTCGGCGATGTGCGTGTGGCCGCAGCCGATCACGCGCGCATCCGTGCGCGCCACCCGTTCGGTGATCACGCTCGGATCGAGCGCCTGATCGAAGCCGCTCGTCTGCGAACCGGGCGAGCCATGGCAGACGAGGACCATCGTGCCATCGTCGGCGCGCAGCCGGCGTTCCGCAGGGAGCCGCCGGAGCCAGGAGACCCGTTCGTCACCGAGGGCGTCATGGGCCCATTCGACGGCCGCCTGGAAGGCCTCGGGGACGCCATCGCTCATCCACGGGAAGGCGGCTGCATAGTCGAAGTCGGCAACGGCGATATCCGTATTGCCGCTCACGATCGCGGCCCCATCCCCCTCCATCTCCCGGAGGAGGTCGATCGTCGCGGCCGGATCCGGCCCGTTGAGCGCGAGATCGCCGGCGACCGCGACCATGTCCGGCTTCTCGCTGCGCAGGGCCTTTCGAACGGCCGCCAGCGCGACCGCATTGCCGTGAACATCCGAGAGGATGACGATCCTCGTCATCGCAGGGCGCCTTCGGCGGGGATGATGAAGCTCAGGGTCGCCTCACAGGCCGTCTCGCCATCCACGCTGGCGACCCCGCGGCCGCGCCCGAAACGGCCACCGAGCTTGTCCATCGTGACCTGCAGCCGGAGCGTGTCGCCGGGGCTGACGACCCGCTTGAAGCGACAATCGTCGATTCCGGCAAAGAGCCCGATCCGATCCCCGAAGCCCGGCT
>JAXDKX010000165.1:0-6090 GCA_034666905.1 Chloroflexota bacterium
CGACACGCGCCACAACCTCGGCTTTGCCTGCGTTCGGGAGCTGGCGAAGCGCCTCGGCATCAAGGTGGATCGCAAGCGATGGGATTCGCTGGTGGGTCATTCGGAGCCACGCGGCGTATGGCTCGTGTTGCCCCAGACCTACATGAACCTGTCAGGTCAGGCGGTGGCGAAGGCGGCGCGTGACACCCGCGTGCCGCCGCAACAGGTGTGGGTGGTCTATGACGAGCTGGACCTGCCCTTGTGTCGGATGCGCATCAGGCGCGGCGGCTCCGGGGCGGGGCACAACGGCGTGCTGTCGATCATCAGCTCGCTCGGCAGCCCGGATTTCGTGCGCTTCAGGGTTGGCATCGGCAAGCCTGCGCGCAAAGGGTCGCAGTCGGGGCGACATTATGTCCTCGGGCGGTTCACCAAAGCCGAATCCGAGCGGATTCCAACCGTGATCGATGGCGTCGCCGGTGCTTTGGAGCTGGCCCTCGAGGCGGGCGTGGAGCGTTCGATGGACCGCTATAACAGGGCCGGCTCGCTCGGCTGCGAGGAGCTCGCATGAGCACTCTCTGGCAGGGGACCATCACCGCTGCGCCGGCACTGGAGCAGTGGGTTGGCGGCAAAGCGTCTCAGCTCGACGTCAGTCGTCTGCCCCGGCCCGCCTGGCCGATCGTGGCCGGGGCGCTGGCGCGCGCAACTGCCGCGCACCGCCGGTCCCTGGTGATCCTGGTCCCTGCGCCGGAGCGATTTGCGGATGAGCTTCGGCCCTGGTTGGGCGGGCACCCCTCGGTGCATGTCTTCTCCGAGGTGGGTGTCTCGTTCCTCGACCGCCCTCCCGCCTTCGACGAGTCCGTCAACAAGCGGCTCGAGGCGCTGGCAGCGCTCGCGCGCTCGGGCGAAGAGCCGACCGTGGTCGTCTCGTCTCGGCGCGCGATGACGCGTCAAACGATCTCACCCCAAGACCTGGCAGCCGGGACTCTGTTGCTGGCTCCCGGCAGGGGCCCGGATCCGGTTGCCGTTGCCAGCCGCCTGGTCGAGCTCGGCTATTCGCGCGAGGCGCTGGTCGAGGGTCGTGGGCAGTTCTCCCTGCGCGGCGGAATCCTGGACGTGTTTCCGACCGTCGCCGATGCGCCTGTTCGCGCCGAGTGGGAAGGCGATGTGATCGATACGCTGCGGCTCTTCGATCCCGAAAACCAGCGCTCGGTGATGGCCATTCCGGAGGCTGCGATACGGACAGGGCGCGAGCTGCTGCTGGGGGCTCAACGTGGATCGGCGGCCGTCGCCCGCATGCGCGCATCGCTCCCGCTCGACAGCCTTCGGGACGATGTCCGATCCGACTGGGAGGACGACCTGGCCCGCCTGGAATCGGGCGGCGCCTTTCCGGGCGTGGAGTACTACGCCGCTTACCTCGACGGGTCGCGGCCATCCTTGCTTGACCACGTTCCTGCGGACGTTGGCCTGCTGGATTTCGACCCGGATCGCCAGCTCGCAGACGCGCGTTCGGTGATCGAAGAGGCCGAGATGCTGGCGGCGGCCGAATCCGGTGGGGCGGAGCTGCCGAGAGGATTCATGCTCCCGGCGGTCGGCCTGGAACGTCTGGTCAATCTCGTCGATCGCCCTCGGATTCGGCTCGTGGCCGGCGAGTCCACGGAAGATGCGGTTGACCTGGGCTGGGTCGAGCTCCAGCCGTTTGTCGGCCGGCCCAAAGCTCTTGCGGACTTCGCCGCCCTGAGAGATTCAGCGACTGTCGTGTTCGCGACCGAGCAGGACGAACGGTTGCGTGCGCTTCTCGACGAGAGTGGCGTCAAAGCGCGAATCGCTGAGGATGACCTCGACCTCGACCTCGAGCTCAGGCCCGTGTTGGAGCGGGCGGACATCGACATCAGCGCCGGCTGTTCTCACCCAGCGATGGGGTTCCACCTGGCGACGGATGCCGAGCTGTTCGGCCGCCTGCGGAGGCCATCACGATCGTCGCGCGGCAGCCGCACCCGAGCTGCGGATCTGACCAAAGAGTTCACGCTCGACTTCGCGCCCGACGAGCTGGTCGTTCACGTCGATCACGGCATCGCCCGGTTCAAAGGGATGCGGCTCATCGAATCCGAAGGTGCGCAGCGCGAGTACCTCGAGCTGGAGTACGCGGAGGACGACAAGCTCTTCGTCCCGGTCGAGAACCTTGACCGGGTCCAGAAATATCTCGGGGGGGAGGGTCAGCCGGTGCTCCACCGGCTGGGCACGAGTGACTGGACCCGCGCGCGTGGGCGCGCGAGGAAGGTGGTCCAGGACGTGGCTGACGAGCTGCTCAAGGTGTATGCATTGCGTGAGGCCAGGCCGGGCATTGCTTTCGCTCCCGACACTGCCTGGCAGCAGGAGCTCGAAGCGTCGTTTCCTTTTGAAGAGACTCCGGACCAGGTCGCCGCGCTGGCCGAGATCAAGGCCGACATGGAGTCGGATCGGCCCATGGATCGCCTGCTTTGCGGTGACGTCGGGTTTGGCAAGACGGAGCTCGCGCTCCGGGCGGCGTTCAAGGCAGCCATGAGCGGCAAGCAGGTCGCGCTTCTCGCCCCGACGACAGTGCTCGCACAACAGCACTTCCATGTCTTCCGTGAGCGGCTGGCCAAATTCCCTGTAGTCGTCGAGATGCTGTCGCGATTCGTCGATGACGAAACTCAGGCCCGCAACATCGAAGGCATCAAGGCCGGTCAGGTCGACATCGTCGTCGGCACCCATCGCCTGCTGCAGCGGGATGTCCGGTTCAAGCGACTCGGGTTGCTGATCGTCGACGAGGAGCACCGGTTCGGCGTCATGCAGAAGGAGCGCCTGAAGAAGCTGCGCACGCAGCTCGACGTGCTGTCACTGTCCGCGACACCGATACCGCGAACTCTTCACATGGCCGTCGGTGGGATTCGTGACATGAGCGTGATCCAGACCCCGCCGGAGGAACGCCAGCCGATCAAGACCTACGTCACTGCCGACGACGACGAGCTGGTGGGTGAGGCGATCACCCGTGAGCTCCAGCGCGGAGGCCAGGTGTACTACGTCCACAACCGCGTGCGAACCATCCAGAAGGCGGCGGAGCGGATCCGCCGGCTCGTGCCCAAAGCACGCGTCGCCGTCGGCCACGGTCAGATGGGCGAGGACGAGCTGGCCAATGTGATGGTCGACTTCGAGTCGGCCAAGCACGATGTGCTGGTCTGCACCACGATCATCGAGTCGGGCCTCGACATCCCGAACGTCAACACGATCATCGTCGAGCGAGCGGACCGTTTCGGCCTGGCGCAGCTGTACCAGCTGCGCGGCCGCGTTGGCCGCTCGCACCGGCGAGCGAGCTGCTACCTGCTCGTCCCCGACTCCATTGACGAGGACGCGAATCGCCGCCTCACCATTCTGGAGCATCATACCCAGCTCGGCTCCGGCTATCAGATCGCGCTCAAGGATCTGGAGCTGCGTGGGGCAGGGAATCTTCTCGGTCCCGAACAGTCCGGCTTCGTCCACGCGGTTGGCTTCGACATGTACCTCCGCATGCTCGACGAGACGGTCAAGCGACTCATGCGCGGTGACGACGCGCCCAAGCTCCAGCCGTCGGAGATATCGCTGGATGTGCCGTCATACCTGCCGGATGACTACATCACTTCGCCTGACGCAAAGCTCGACATATATCGGCGGCTCACCCACATGACCGACATCGCTGAGATCGACGCTCTGCGCGAAGAGGTGCGCGACCGGTTCGGCGTGGTACCGGAGCCAGCCCGCGTCTTCTTCGCCACTGCGATTCTCCGCATCCTCGGTGGCGCTTCGGACATAGAGTCGGTGCTGGTGCGCGGAAACGAGGCCCGCATTACATTTCGCGAGCACGCAGTGCCCCGGATGAAGGGGATCTCGGCGGCGTTCCACGAGGTACAGTTCCAGGCGGAAGTGCGACGCGCGCATCCGCTTTCCCTCAAGCTCACCCGTCTTGGAGGAGCTGAGATGCTCGATGGACTTGTCCGCGCCTTGACTACGCTGCGTCCCACCTGACGACTGTTAACCCGCACTACGGAAAAATGAAACGTACTTTCGCTATCGCCGCTGCCGCGGCTCTGACTCTTTCGGCATGCTCGAACCTGAAGGACGCCCTCAACGCGCACACCAGCTGGGTAGCCCGTGCTGGAAGCGCTGAGCTAACGGTCACCCGCCTCGCGACGCTGCTTGGAAAATCCCGCGCGCCGATCCGGAAAGACATCGCCAAGTCGATCGCCAATGTGTGGGTCGACTACCAGCTCCTCGGCGTGGCCGCGGCGCACAACGATTCGCTCGCCGATACCAAGCTGATAGACGAGGCCATGTGGCCGGCGATTGCGAATCTCAAGGCGAAGAAGTGGTACGATATCGTTTCAAAGAGTTGGGGCGTTGAGGATACGACAGCGGCGCAGCGCCAGTGGGCGTCCGGCGACATCCTCGCCGCCGATCACATTCTGCTGCTCACGCAGAACATGAATGACGCGCAAAAAGTCGAAGTGAAGAAGAAGATCGACGCGATACGTGCCAAAGTGAACTCGGCAAACTTTGCGGCGACTGCAAAAGCCAATAGCCAGGACACGCAGACCGCACCGAAGGGCGGATCCCTGGGAATATTTCCCAAGGGCACGATGGTCCCCGAGTTCGAGAAAGCGCTCCAGGCCCTCAAGCCAGGCGAGATCTCACCAGTTATCCAGACGAACTACGGCTTCCACATCATTCGTCGCCCAACCTACGACCAGGTGAGGAGCCAGCTGCTGGTTGCATCGAAGGGTCGAAGCGTTGCTGTAGCGGAGAGCACCTATCTGGCCAACCTCGAGAAGGCTGGCAAGATCGAAGTGAAGAAGGACGCCCCAGCAACTGTGAAGGCCATTGGCAACGATCCCGACGCGTATCGGCGCGACAATACCGTGCTCGCGACATCGACGGCAGGGAAGTTCACCGCGTCGCGAATGGTTGGATGGCTCGAGACTTACCCTCCCAATGCGAGAGTCATCGATCAGATCAAGCAGGCGCCCGATTCGGTGTTGGTCGCACTGGTGAAGCGATTGGCCAACAATGAGCTCGTGCTCAAGCAGGCGGACAGCGCGAAGATCACCATCGATTCCGCGGAGATCGGTCAATTCCACTCCAGCTTTGTAACTGCGGTCAAGCAGGCGTGGTCGCAGCTCGGGATCACACCCGCTTCGCTTCGGGACAGCGCGAAATCCGACGGCGATCGCGAAAAGCTCGCGGCCAAGCGGATTGACGATTATTTCGAGAGGCTTGTGCAGGAGAAAACGCCTTTCGTCGCCGTGCCAACACCGGTCGCCAACGTGTTGCGGATGAAATTCAGCTACGCCTTCAACGACGCGGGATTCGATCGGGCCGTCGAGCAGGCGTCCAAGATTCGGAACTCGGCGGACTCCGCACGCTCCGCGGGACAGCCACCATCAGCAATTCCGTTGACTCCGACACCCGCGCCTTCTTCGCCTCCGCCCGCGGGTAAGAAGTGATCGAACCACGTGGGGCAACGGGTGTAGCATCAGGAATGCTCAAACATCTACTTGTCGTAGCTGCATTGGCTCCGTTGACCCTCGGAGCCCAAACGCCCACTCCCGCCGCTCGAAGTGTCACAGGGACGCTCCCGGTCGACCGCGTCGTCGCAGTTATCGGCGAACAACCGCTCCTCTGGACCGACGTGCTGACTGCTGTCAATCAGCGGCGCCAGCAGGGGCTGCAGATGCCGACCGATTCCGTCCAACAGGCGGCAATGGCGCGAACCGTTCTCAACGACCTGATCGACGAAGAGATCCTCGTTCAGAAAGCAAAGGAAATGAAGCTGGAGGTTACGGAGTCGGATATCACTTCTTCGGCTGATCGCCAGATCAAGAGCGTTCGATCGCAGTTCAAGTCGGACGAGGAATACCGAACCGAGCTGCGCAACGCGGGACTCGGGACGCCGGAGGAATATCGTAAGTCACTGATCGAGCAGTACAGGCGACAGAATCTCCAACAGAAGGCGTTCGCCGAATTAAAGAAGAAGGCAAAACCTGTCAACATCACCGAGGAAGAAGTCTCGAAGGCGTTCGAGCAAAGTCGGACCGAGCTGCAGAAGCGTCCCGCGACTAT
>JAXDKX010000166.1:0-3934 GCA_034666905.1 Chloroflexota bacterium
CCTCGCCGTCGATCACGATCGCGGCCTCGCCGTCGAGGATGACGTGGAAGCCGGAGCCGGTGAGGCCCTGTCGCAGGACGCGCTCACCCTCCGCGTAGAACACTTCCTCGAAGATGTGGACGACCGCGGTGAGCTCCGGGGCGGTCAGGTCGGCGAACAGCGCGAAGCCGGCAATCGCATCGGCTTGCTGCTCTTGGGCGACCACGCCGCCATGGTGCCACAGCCGCACCCGCAACGCGATCTCCATCGTGTTGACGGCCCGCCGTCGCGCAGCGCAGCATGGCCCTCCAGACCGACCGGAGGAGCGATGACCCTCAGCCGCGAACAGACGACCGAGCTGCTTGCCACGACCCGGCTTTTCTCCGGCGTCGACGCCAGCGGCCTCGAGCGGATCGTTGCCCGAATCACCGAGCTCGACGTGCCGGCCGATCGCGTCATCGTCCGACAGGGGGAGATCGGCACCGGCTTCTTCATCGTCGTGTCGGGTGCCGTGCGGGTCGTGCGCGATGGTGAATCGATCGCCCAGCTGGGTCCGGGCGAGTTCTTCGGTGAGCTATCGGTGCTCGACGGACAGCCGCGGGTTGCGCAGGTGATCAGCTCGGAGCCGACCATCTGCCTGGCGCTCGCGAGCTGGGATTTCGAGGCGGTCGTCAAGGAACAGCCGAGCGTCGCGCTCGCCATCCTGCGCGAGCTGGCGGGCCGGTTGCGCGAGCTGACCGAAGCCCAGCACCACTGACGCCATGACGGACTCGAACGCGGACGCGCCCGCGACGGTGACCGAGCCGAGCACGAGCCGGACCGTCACGTTCGTCTTCACGGATATCGAGGAATCGACGGGCCTGGAGGTCCGCGTCGGGACGGCTCGCTACGGCGAGCTGCGCGAACGCCATCGGTCGATCCTGCGCGAGGTCTTCGCTGAACACCTCGGGGCGGAGGAGGGCACGCAGGGCGATTCGTTCTTTGTCGTGTTCCAGAGTGCACTTGCGGGCGTGTCGGCGGCAGTCGCCGCCCAGCGTCGGCTCGCGACCGAGCCGTGGGCGGACGGCGAACGCGTCCGCGTCCGGATCGGGATCCACACCGGGGAGCCCATTCGCGCCGGGGGCAGCCTGGTCGGTTTCGAGATCAACCGGGCCTCGCGGATCGGGGCGATCGCCCATGGCGGCCAGATCCTGCTCTCGGATCAGACCCGGGGCCTCGTCGAGGAGCACCTGCCCGCTGACCTCCATTTGCGCGATCTGGGGTCCATCCGGCTCAAGGGGCTCGAACGCCCTGCCCATGTCTTCCAGGTCGATGCCGACGACCTTCCCGGCAACTTCCCGCCGCTGCGGACGGCCGACTCGCGCCCCAACAACCTGCCGGCCCAGCTGACGACGTTCGTCGGGCGGGATGCGGAGCTCGGCGAGGCCGCCGGACTACTCTCGTCGACGAGGCTGCTCACCCTGACCGGACCCGGCGGGACAGGCAAGACGCGTCTCTCCCTGCAGTTGGCGTCGATGGTCGCCGAGGCCTTCCCGGACGGCGTCTTCTTCGTTCCCCTGGAGCCCATCCGGGACCCGATGCTCGTCACCTCGCGAATCGCCTCGGCTGTCGGGATCGTCGAGGCGGGTGCGCGTCCGATCTCCGACACGCTGGGCGAGTGGCTGCGCGACCGCCGTGTGCTGCTCGTCCTGGACAACTTCGAGCAGGTCGCCGACGCCGCCCCGATGGTGGCCGACCTCCTGCGAGCGGCCACGGGTCTCAAGGTCATCGTCACCAGCCGGGCCGCGCTCCGGGTGTCGGGCGAGCAGGAATACCCGGTGCCGGGCCTGCCCACGCCGCCCGACCTGTCCCAGTTGAGCGGGCTGGATCGGATGCAGCTCCCCGGCGAGTCACGTGCGCTCGATCTTGCCGCGCTCAACCAGTACGCCGCCGTCCGCCTGTTCATCGAACGGGCCGTCGCGGTGCGGCCGGGGTTCACGGTCACGAACGCGAACGCCCCGGCTGTGGCGGCGATCAGCGCCCGGCTGCATGGCATGCCCCTGGCGATCGAGCTCGCCGCTGCCCGGATCAAGCTCCTGTCGCCCGATGCGATCCTCGCCCGCCTCGAGCACCAGCTCGACGTGCTCGCAGCCGGGGCGCGCGATCTGCCGGCGCGACAGCAGACGCTTCGCGGGGCCATCGCGTGGAGTTATGACCTCCTCGACGAGGACGCGCGGCGGCTGCTCGATCGGCTCTCGGTCTTTGTCGGAGGCTGCGACCTCGAGGCTGCCGAGTTCGTCTGCGGGCCCGCCGTGGAGCTCGGTGGGGAGCCGGTCGATGGATTGATGGCCCTTGCCGACCAGAGCCTGCTCAAGGTCGAGGAGGGAGTCGCCGGGGAACCACGATTCCGGCTGCTCGACACGATCCGCGAATACGCGGCCGAACGACTGGCCGAGCGAGGCGAGCTGGCGGCCATCCAGGAGCGCCACCGCGACTGGTTCGTGGACCTGGCTGAACGGGCGGCAACGGAGCTCTCCGGTTCCGAACAGCGTGGCTGGCTCGACCGGCTGGAGCTCGAGCACGATGACATCCGCGCCGTCCTCGATCGGGCGATCGCCCGACCCGATCCCCCAACGGCGATGCGGCTTGGCTTCGCCATGTGGCGCTTCTGGCAGAAGCACGGCCACCTCACGGAGGCGCGCCGTCGACTCGAGGCGATCGAGGCGGCTCCGTGGTCGCGCGACGATCCACGCCTTCGGGCCCGGCTCGCGGAGGCGCTCGGCGGCGTCTGCTGGTGGCAGGGGGACCTTCCCGCAATGATCGAGCGATATGCGGAGGCACTGCAACTCTGGCTGGCGATCGGCGACGAGGCCGAGATCGCCAATGCCTATTACAACGCGTCGTTCTCGTTCGCCGTGCCGCCGACCCCGACCGGCCCCGATCCCGATCCGGAGCTGATCGGCCTGGGCTACATCGAGCAGGCACGTGCCCGCTACCACCAGCTGGGCGATCTTCGCGGCGAAGCCAATGCCCTGTGGGCGCTTGGCAACTACCACTATTTCCGGAACCACCCCGGCAACGGCGTGGAGGAGATCCGCCAGGCGCTCGAGATGTTCCGGCAAACCGAGGACTTGACGATGGAGGCTTGGTCCCTGCACATGCTGGGCACCGGCCTCCTGCGCAATGGCGAGGTCGAGGAAGCCCGAGGGTACGTCGCGCAGGCCATGCGGGACTTCCATGCCGCCGGCGACGCCGCGGGCATCACGCTGACCCTCGACGACATGTCGGCGATTGCGGTTGTCGATGGCGACCTGAGCCGTGCCGCCCGCCTCCGCGGCGCGGCTCGCAACCTGACCACGGAGACCGGTACTGGCCTGGCCGTCTTCGTGGAGGACACCTTCGAAACCGGGATTCGTCCGCAGATCCGGTCGCACATGTCAGCGGAAGAGGTCGAGCACTTCGGCGCGGAGGGTGCCGCGATGACCCTCGACGAGGCGGTAGCCTACGCCCTCGAGGGCACCGTTGCGATACCCGCCCAAGAAGCCGGCACGAGCTAGTCGATCGACGTTCGGGTGCCGCGTGGCCGCCTCGACTAGACTGCGCTTCGATGACCGTTGAGCCCTCGACTCCCGAGGCCGCGCGCGAAAAGACCGCGATCCCCAAGAATCCGGGGCGGCGTGAGCTCGGCATGCGGGCGACGCTGCTCTTCCCCAACCGGGAGATCGTCGAGCGGTACTACGTGCCCCTGATCTACACCGCCTGCCGGACCTGCTACTCGGAGCAGGATCCCGACGAGATCTTCAAACGCGCCCTTGCCGGCGATTTCGATCCCCTGAAGATGCAGAAGCTGATCGGCTCGGTCATCGAATCCGGGCACGGCTCCACGATCGAGCACGTCGTGTTCACCTTCGCCATCAGCGGCGTCTCGCGGACCCTCTCGCACCAGCTGGTCCGCCACCGGGCGGGCGTGGCATTC